>NZ_JBSVZB010000023.1:0-155884 GCF_054072015.1 Cupriavidus sp. CP313
CCATAGCCGTAGCTATGGCAACGACGAGCAACGACGCATGGCGGCCAACTGGGCGATTTCATGGCAAGGTATCTGCGGAACAGGACACTAAGCCGCCGGATTACAATCGTTGTCTCAGGCTTCCACAAGACGCCCGGCACCGCCGGCATCCACCGAGACAACCATGCTGAACCTCCAGGACTCCTCGCTGCTGCGGCAGCAGTGCTATATCGACGGCCGCTGGATCGACGGCGAGCGCCGCATCGACGTCACCAACCCGGCCACCGGCGAGCGCGTGGGACAGGTCCCGCAACTGGGCGCCGATGAAACCCGCCAGGCCATCGAAGCCGCCAACCGCGCGCTGCCGGCATGGCGCGCCCGCACCGCCAAGGAGCGCTCGGCGCTGCTGCGAAAATGGTTCGAACTGATCATGGCCAGCCAGGAAGACCTGGCGCGCATCATGACCGCCGAACAGGGCAAGCCGATCGCCGAAGCGCGCGGCGAAATCGCCTACGCAGCCTCGTTTATTGAATGGTTTGCCGAGGAAGGCAAGCGCGTCTATGGCGACACCATCCCGGCGCCGGTCAGCAACCAGCGCATTGTCGTGACCAAGGAGCCGGTGGGGGTATGCGCGGCCATCACGCCGTGGAACTTTCCCGCTGCCATGATCACGCGCAAGGCCGGCCCGGCCCTAGCGGTGGGTTGCACCATGGTGCTCAAGCCGGCGTCGCAAACCCCGCTGACAGCGCTGGCGCTGGTGGCCCTGGCCGAGCGCGCGGGCATTCCGGCCGGGGTGTTGTCGGTGGTGACCGGCTCGGCCGGCGCCATCGGCGGCGAGATGAGCAGCAACCCGCTGGTGCGCAAGCTCACCTTCACCGGGTCGACCGAGGTTGGCCGCGTGCTGATGGCCCAGACCGCGTCGACGATCAAGAAGGTGTCGATGGAGCTGGGCGGCAATGCGCCCTTTATCGTGTTCGACGATGCCGACCTGGACGCGGCGGTTGAAGGCGCGATCGTGTCCAAGTACCGCAATGCCGGCCAGACTTGCGTCTGCGCCAACCGCATCTACGTGCAGGCGGGCGTGTATGAGGCGTTTGCGCAGAAGCTGGTGGCGGCAGTGGCGGCCCTGAAGGTCGGCAACGGCATGGAAGACGGCGTGCGCATCGGCCCGCTGATCGACGACAAGGCCGTGGCCAAGGTGGAAGAGCATATCGCCGACGCGCTCGGCAAGGGCGCGCGCCTGCTGCAGGGCGGCCAGCGCCATGCGCTGGGGCATTCTTTCTTCCAGCCGACCGTGCTGGCCGACGTCGGCCCCGGCATGCTGGTCGCGCGCGAGGAAACCTTCGGCCCGCTGGCGCCGCTGTTCCGCTTCGAAACCGAGGATGACGTCGTCGCCATGGCCAACGACACCGAGTTCGGCCTGGCCAGCTACTTCTATGCCCGCGACCTGGGCCGGGTCTGGCGCGTCTCCGAACGCCTGGAATACGGCATGGTGGGCGTCAATACCGGCCTGATCTCCAACGAGGTGGCGCCGTTCGGCGGCGTCAAGCAGTCTGGCGTGGGCCGCGAGGGCTCGCGCTACGGCATCGAGGATTACCTGGTCATCAAGTACACCTGCATGGCCGGTATCTGACCTTCAGCACGCCGTGTCCGCGCACACGGCGCGCCGGGGCTCGGGGCACCGCCCGCCGTGCCGGCAGGTGTCGCGAAAGCGCGCGATCCGGTCATGGACACGCTGCATCTGCTCCAGCTGGTAGCTGGCGCGTGCAGCGCTGTAGCAGGTGCCGAACTCATACAGGGCGCCATCCGCGGCGCGAGACAGTCCTTCCAATGCCTGCGCCAGCTCCCGCCCTTCCACGCTGCGGTGTCGGCGCAGGCGCCAGGACAGGGCCTCCTGGCCCTGCGCAAGCAGGCTCTGCTCAAGGTAGCCAAGCTGCTCGGCAACGGCCTGCGCGCCATGCAGCGCCGACAGGTAGGCACACACCACCGCGAGCCGCTGGTTCATCTCGCCGCCCCGGCCCAGCAGTTCGCGCGCACAGGTGCGCAAGGTATCCGCGTCGAACGATTTGCCTTCGTCGGTGGCTTCCTGCGCATAGGCGGCCAGCGGCAGCACCGTGACTGCCAGCCCTGGCGGCAGCACGCTGGTGAAACGGCTGGCGATCGCGTGCTGCAACGTGCTGTCCAGTTCGCAGCAGGTCGGCACAGCGGCATCGACATAGAATTCCAGCGCCGGCAGCCGCCCGTGGCCCAACGACACCACGGCGCGCGCAGGCGGGTGCCCGGCCATCGCAAGCACCTCGAGTCCGGCCTCGACACAGCGCTGCTCATCGGGCTCTGCCCCCAGTGCCTGGACAATATCCTGCATCTGCAGCGTGCCCGTGATTTCCATGCGGGTTGCCCCGGGCAGGTGGTCCCCCCTGCGGCCGGGGTCGATCGCCATTCGCTTCCATTCGACTTGCGTCATCGCATTGCCCGTCATACAGCCTCCGATTTTGGTTCCACTACCCTCGCTGAGCGGCCATCACGATGGCCGCGTGCATGTTCTGCAGGGCATGCAGCGGCGCAGCGCCGGTGAGCGCGGCCAGCAGCATGCTGTCTTCCAGCCGGAAGCGGCACAGCAGCAGGTTGGAGCGCGCCAGCGCCACCATCTGCTGCGGCGTGAGCGCGGCCAACACACGGCCCACTTCGCGCCCGATGCCGAGCCGGAACAGGGCCTCGGCCTCGTTCTCGCGCATCAGCCGCTGCACCAGCAGCAGGTAGGAGAGGTTCAGGTCCTTGATCTCTCGCAGGCTCTCGCTGACCGGGTCGCTGGCCGGCCCTTCACCCGCGGTGCCAGCCTGTATTGCACGTTCCATTCCGTCCTCTCGCTTGCCGGGATTAGTCATTCGACTGGCACAGCCTGGCCACCGGCCGTGCGGGGTGCAAGCCGCCGGGCACCTGCTCATCGCAAGCAGGCGTGTGCGCGGAGATCATCGGGCGCTCGGCGATGGCCCGCAAGGCAGGCTTGTCGAGCAGCGAGATGGTGCGGTGCCTCACCCGGATCAGCCCGCAGTCGGCCAGCCGCGAGAACTGCCGGCTGACCGTTTCCAGCGTCAGGCCGATATAGCTGCCAATCTCCTCCCGGCTCATGCGCAGCACAAACTCGGAGGACGAGAAGCCGCGCGCCGCAAAGCCTTCAGCCATCCACAGCAGGAAGGTCACCAGCCGCTCTTCGGCGGTCATCAGCGCCAGCATGGTCTGCAGCGCGCGCGAGCGCTGCGCCTGCCCGCCGAGCGCCAGGAACAGCTGGTTGGCAAGCTCCGGCATGCCGGCGGCGGCGCCGCGCAGCGCGTCCATGCCGAGCATGCACAGCTTGGTGTCTTCCAGTGCGGTGGCATAAGACGCATAGTGCGGATGCGCCAGGCTGTCCAGCCCGACCAGGTCCCCGGGGAAATGGAAACCAACCACTTGCGTGCGGCCGTCTTCCGTGGTCACGTGGGTCTTGACCGTGCCGACGCGGATTGCGTAGAGCGAGGTCACGGGGTCGCCCAGCAGGTACAGGCACTGGCCCTTGCGCAGGCGTACCGTGCGGTGGATGCCCCGGGCGCCGCCCGGCAGCCCCCGTGCGCCTCCCAGGCAGAAGCGGGCCAGCTGGCAACCTGCGCTGCACGGCATGCCGTCGCACGGCAGGTGGCATTCGTCTAACTGTGTCATTGGCGCCTCTGGATGGAAGACCTGAAAACCCTTCTGCAACCATTCTATGAAGCCAGCTTCTCCAGACAATCCGCACATTCTGATTTGCAGTACGGAAGCTTCCGACCCTGACCTGCGCCCGGGCGCGAGCTGCCGCACCGGCATCGTGGCACTGCGCGGCTTTGCCAAGGTCGAGCTGGAAACGCTGTTCGGCACCATCGCCCGGCTGCGTCAGCCGGAGTGACCCGCTCCGGCACTGAACCCGACCTTCGCCAATCCCAAACACGCGCCTGCCGGCGCTGCGACACACTGACGGCCATTCCATCGCACCAGATCACAGAAAGGAGACAGCGATGCAAGGTTGGATCAGGCGTGCGGCCGCGGGGCTGATATTTGCGTTCGCGGCCACGGCCGCCGGTACCGCGCTGGCGGACTATCCCGACAAGCCGGTGCGGCTGGTGGTGCCCTTCCCGCCGGGCGGCGCCACCGACCTGCTGGCGCGCGAGATCGGCAACGCGCTGTCGGCGCGGCTGCACCAGCCGGTGGTGATCGACAACCGGCCCGGCGCCGGCGGCAACCTGGCGGCCATCGCAGTGGCGCGGGCCCCGGCCGACGGCTATACGCTGCTGTTCGGCACCTTCGGCTCGCTGGCGGTCAACAAGAGCCTCTATGACAAGCCTGGCTACGATCCGCTGAAGGACTTCGCGCCGGTGGCTTCGGTCGCCTACCTGCCCAACGTGCTGGTGGTGCATCCCAGCGTGCCGGCGCGCACTGTGCAGGAGCTGCTGGCGCTGGCGCGCAAGGAGCCGGGCAAGCTGACCTATGGCTCGTTCGGCAACGGCTCGTCGTCGCACCTGGCGGGCGAGCTGTTCACCCACCTGGCGGGTGTCAATATCACGCACATTCCGTACAAGGGCAGCGCCGCGTCGATGACCGACCTGATCGGCGGGCGCATCACCATGATGTTCGACAGCGTCTCGACCGCGCTGCCGTATATCCGCGACAACCGCGTGCGCGCGCTGGCGGTGACCACGCAGAAGCCCTCTGACCAGCTCCCCGGCGTGCCGACGCTGGCCGCCGCCGGCGTGCCCGGGTATGAGCTGACCGCGTGGTTTGGCGTGGCCGCGCCGGCCGGCACGCCCAAGGCGGTGATCGATCGCCTCAACGGCGAGATCGTGGCGGCGCTGAAGCAGCCGGACCTGGCCGCCAGGCTGGCCAGCCAGGGTACCGTGCCCTTCCCCGCCACGCCGGCGCAGTTCGGCAGCTATATCCGCGCGCAGTACGAGAAGTGGGACAGCCTGATCAAGTCGGCCAATATCAAGCTGGACAACTGATGGCTTGAGTTCAGGCTGTGTCCGGCGCGCCGAAGCGCCACGACAGCCGGCGCGCCGCCTGCCCCACCAGCGCGGCAGTGGCGCCTTCGGTGCTGCTGTCGAAGCTGCCGCTCGAGCCCATCACGGCGATCACCAGCGCCAGGCTGCCGGTGTGGTCGAATACCGGCGCCGCCAGCGTGTCGATGCCCGGCACCGGGTGGCTCAGCGCATTGTCCAGCCGGGCCGCGCGCACCTGTGCCAGGCGCCCGGCGTAGTCCGGCGCCAGCTTGCCGCCGGGCTCAAGCACTTCCGCCGCGGCAGCGCCGGCCATGCGCAATTCGTCCTTTTCCAGCAGGCCCGCCAGCACGTTGGCTGGCAGGTATGCCGCGGCGGTGCGGCCAATCGCGGTATGGACCAGCGACAGCACCGTGCCCACGCGCAGGCTCACGTGCTGGGGCCGCGCCGATTCCTCCAGACGGACCACCGTGGGCCCCAGCGGCCCCAGCACAGCCATGGCCACGCTCAGGCCCGTGGCGCCGGCCAGCTCGATTACCTCCGGTTCCGCCTCGCGCGTCGGCGACAGCCGCTGCAGCGCGATCAGCCCCAGTTCCAGCCCCAGCGGTCCGCACAGGTAGTTGCCCGCGGCATCGCGCGCCAGCAGGCCAGTCTTCTGCAGGCTGACCAGGTGCGGGAACGCCTTGGCCGGCGGCATGCCCGCGGCCAGCGCCAGGTCGCGCAGCGCCAGCGGCCGGCCGGCAGCCACCAGGGCTACCAGCAGCTGGCCGGTGCTGTCCAGCGACTGGATGCCGCGCTGCTGCTTGCCGCCTTCCAGGTCTTGCTGGGCTTCTGTCGCGCTGGTCATGCCGGGCGTCCAGGTTCATCGCGCAGCGCGGCGCCGATGTCCGCCGCCGCGGCCAGCAGAGCCTGCGCCGCCGCGCCGCGCCAGTCCACGTCGATGGCACCGGTCGATCCCACCAGCGTCAGCACCAGCCGCAGCACGCCAGCGGCGTCGAGCACCGGCACGCTGAGGCTGCTGACGGCCGGGCTGGGCGTGTCGATGCTGCGCTCGATGCCGCGCTCGCGGATCTCTCCCAGCCTGGCGCTGAAGGCGGCCAGGTCGGACTCGGTCGCGCCCGGCTGCTGTGCGCGCCATAGCGGCTGCCACAGTGCCGGCGGCTGGTAGGCACAGAACACGCGCCCGGTGGCCGTGGCAGCCAGTGCCATCACCGTGCCCACGTGCAGGTTGACATGCAGCGGCGCGCTGGCCGGCACATAGCGCACGATAGTCGGGCCCTGCGGCCCGGCAATGCTGATTGCCACGCTGAAGCCGGACGCCTGCGCCAGCGCATCCACCCGGGGCTGCGCGGCGCGCCAGGCGGCGTCCTGCTCCAGGTGCAGCATGCCCAGCTGCAGCGACAGCGGCCCGGGCTCGTAGCGGCCGGAGAGGTGGTCGCGCTTGATCACGCCCAGCCGCGTCAGGCTGACCAGGTAGGCATGCGCCTGGGCCGGCGCCAGCTGCGCCGCCTCGGCCAGCGCGGCCAGCGGCATTGGCGCGCGCGCGGCGGCCAGCGCCGCCAGCAGGCGCCCGCCCACCTCCACGCTCTGGATGCCGCGCTGCGCCTTGTCGGCGCGCGCAGCGGGCTCGCCCGCCTGCGTTCCTGCTTCCCCAGCCTTGCGCCTGGCCATTGCCATCCTGTGTGATCGGAAAACACGGATATTAATCGAACGCCTCCCCTTCCCGTGCGCACAGGGGTTTACCCGAATGACCCCGATCCGCTTCCGATGGCGCTCGCTCAATAATTTGTCATAGGCTAATCATTTCGCTATTGATTAATTTTCCAACGTTTCCTAAGATTGCACTACCCCGTCCGAACACGGCGACCCACGTCGTGAGACATCCATAGAAACGGGGGCGAGACAGCCCGCGCGGCCAGCGCAACGCAGCCATCGTGCCCCTGCCGGTGCCGTCTCGCCTCCCCACACAAAGGAAAGACGCCATGTCCAAGGCATTCGCATCCCAGGCCGACCTGGAAGAAAAGCAGATCACCTTTACCCAGCTTTCCGAGAACGCCTGGGCCTACACCGCCGAAGGCGATCCCAACTCGGGCGTGATCATCGGCGACGACGGCGTGCTGATCGTCGACACCACCGCCACGCCGGCCATGGCGCAGGACCTGATCGCCCGCATCCGCACCATCACCGACAAACCCATCAAGTACGTGGTGCTGTCGCACTACCACGCGGTGCGCGTGCTGGGCGCGTCGGCCTACTTTGCCGAGGGCGCGCAGCAGGTCATCGCCAGCCGCGGCACCTACGAGATGATCGTCGAGCGCGGCGAGGCCGACATGAAGTCCGAGATCGAACGCTTCCCGCGCCTGTTCGCCGGCGTCGAGACCGTGCCCGGCCTGACCTGGCCGACGCTGGTGTTCGAGAAGGAAATCACCCTGTTCCTGGGCAAGCTGGAAGTGCGCATCGCCCACCTGGGCTCGGGCCATACCAAGGGCGACACCGTGGTCTGGCTGCCGCAGCAGAAGGTGCTGTTTTCCGGCGACCTGGTCGAGTACGACGCCGCCTGCTACTGCGGCGACGCCCAGCTGGAAGACTGGCCGGCCACGCTGGACGCGCTGCAGGCACTCAACCCCGAAAAGCTGGTGCCCGGCCGCGGCCCCGCGCTGACCACGCCGGAGGAAGTGAAGCAAGGCATCGCCTACACCAAGGACTTCGTCACCACGCTGTTCCAGACCGGCAAGGAAGCCGTGGCCGAGAAGCTCGACCTGAAGGCCGCGATGGCGCACACCCGGCGCGCGATGGACCCCAAGTTTGGCCAGGTCTTTATCTACGAGCACTGCCTGCCTTTTGACGTCTCGCGCGCCTATGACGAGGCCAGTGGCATCCGCCACCCGCGCATCTGGACGGCCCAGCGCGACCAGGAAATGTGGGCCGCGCTGCAGGACTGACCTCCAAAAGAAAAAGTCGGGCAACAAGCTATGGATGGAGACACAGGCATGAGCAGCATCGATTACCAGCGGCTGTCGTTCGAGTATCAGCCCTGCGCCGAGCAACAGACAGCGGCCGACCCGGCCGTCCACCCGGTCGTCGTAGTCGGCGCCGGGCCGATCGGCCTGGCCACCGCCATCGACCTGGCGCAACGCGGCGTGCGCGTGGTGCTGGTGGATGACGACTGCACGCTGTCCACCGGGTCGCGCGCGATCTGTTTTTCCAAGCGCACGCTGGATATCTTCGACCGGCTGGGCTGCGGCGAGCGCATGGTCGACAAGGGCGTGCGCTGGCACGTCGGCAAGGTGTTCCTGCGCGACCAGCAGGTCTACAGCTTCGACCTGCTGCCCGAGAGCGGCCACCGCCGCCCGGCCTTCATCAACCTGCAGCAGTACTACGTCGAAGGCTACCTGCTGGAGCGCGCGCAGGCGCTGCCCAATATCGAGATCCGCTGGCGCAACAAGGTGGTCGGGCTGGAGCAGCGCGGCACGCCCGAGGCCGGCGTGGTGCTGACCATCGAGACGCCTGAAGGCTGCTACCCGCTGGCGGCGCGCTACGTGGTGGCCGCCGACGGTTCGCGCAGCCCGATGCGCAAGCTGCTGGGCCTGGACAGCAAGGGCCGCACCTTCCACGACCGCTTCCTGATTGCCGACGTGAAGATGGAAGCGGATTTCCCGAGCGAGCGCTGGTTCTGGTTCGACCCGCCCTTCCATCCCAACCAGTCGGTGCTGCTGCACCGCCAGCCGGACAACGTCTGGCGCATCGACTTCCAGCTTGGCTGGGACGCCGACCCGGTGCTGGAGAAAACGCCGGAGCGCGTGATTCCGCGGGTGCAGGCGCTGCTGGGCAAGGACGTGAAGTTCGAGCTGGAATGGGTCAGCGTCTATACCTTCTCCTGCCTGCGCATGGACAGCTTCCGCCACGGCAATATCCTGTTCGCCGGCGATGCCGCGCATGGCGTGTCGCCGTTCGGCGCGCGTGGCGCCAACAGCGGCATCCAGGACGCCGAGAACCTGGCCTGGAAGCTGGCCTATGTGCTGCAGGGCCATGCCTGCGACAAGCTGCTGGACACCTACGCCAGCGAGCGCGAATACGCCGCCGACGAGAACCTCCGCAACTCCACCCGTTCCACCGACTTCATCACGCCCAAGAGCGCGGTCAGCCGCGTGTTCCGCGATGCGGTGCTGACGCTGTCCAAGCGCCATGCGTTTGCGCGCACCCTGGTCAACAGCGGGCGGCTGTCGGTGCCCGCGGTGCTGCAGGACTCGCCGCTGAACACCGGTGACGACGCCCAGGGCTATGCCTGCAAGCTGGTGCCTGGCGCGGTCTGCTGCGATGCGCCGGTATCCGGCGCGCAGGGCGCGGGCTGGCTGCTGTCGCACCTGGGCGGGGACTTCACGGTGCTGCTGTTCGGCAACCCTGACGCCATCGATGCGGGCACGCTCGCCGGCCTCGCCGCGCTGAAAGACAGCGGCGTGCCGCTGCGGCTGGTCTACGTGACCGACGCCGCGCAGCCGGCGGTGACCTGCACCAGTGCCACCGTGCTGCGCGACGACGAGGGCCTGGCCGCCGCGCGCTACGGTGCCACGCCCGGCACCTGCTACCTGGTCCGCCCGGACCAGCATGTCTGCGCCCGCTGGCACCGCCCCGACCCGGCCGCGATCCGCGCCGCGCTGGCGCGCGCCACCGGTGCCGACCTGCGCGCCCCGCAGCCCGGCCGCATGGCCGCCTGAGACCGGCCAGACCTGCACCGCGGAGATTCCCATGCCCAATACGCTCAACACCCAGCCCAACCTGGCCCGGCCCGACGACTTCTACGAAGCGCTGATCGAGATGCACCGCGACCTCGACGAGGCGCAAAGCCAGGCCGCCAATGCGCAGCTGATCCTGCTGCTGGCCAACCATATCGGCGACCACGATGTGCTGCTGGCCGCCATGGCCGCCGCGCGCGAAGGCGTGACCGGAATGCCGGCCACCACGCCAGCCTGACCTGATACAGGCGCGGCACCGCCGCGCCTGTCCTGTTCTTTTCCCAGCACCATCCCGGGCCAACGCGCGCAAGACGCTGCCCGCTGGCGGAACCCTCCGGCTGCCCGCCGCCGCAGCCACCACCGTACGGAGACAACGTTCATGAGCCATCCGGTCTCAGGGGATCTTTCGTCCCTATCCAGCCTGACGTCCCCCACCCTGCCCCCCGCCGCACTGGCTTCGCACGATGAAGATGCGCTCTACCGCAAGGTCTGGCTGCGCATCATCCCGTTCCTGTTCGTCTGCTACGTGGTGTCGTTCCTGGACCGCATCAACATCGGCTTCGCCCAGTTGCAGATGAAGCAGGACCTGGGCTTCAGCGACGCCATGTACGGCCTGGGCGCCGCTGTCTTCTACGTCGGCTACGTGCTGTGCGAAGTGCCCAGCAACATGCTGCTGGCGCGCTTTGGCGCGCGGCGCACGTTCACGCGCATCATGGTGCTGTGGGGCCTGGCGTCGGTGGCGATGATGGCCGTCTCCACCCCAACGCAGTTCTATACGCTGCGCTTCCTGCTGGGCGTGTTCGAAGCCGGCTTCTTCCCCGGCATCGTGCTCTACCTGACCTACTGGTTCCCGGCGCGCCGCCGTGCCGCGGTGATGGCGATCTTCTTTGCCGGCGTGGCGGTGGCGGGTGTGCTGGGCGGGCTGGTGTCCGGCTGGATCATGCGCGACATGGCCGGCGTGCTCGGCCTGCAGGGCTGGAAGTGGATGTTTGCGATCGAGGGCGCGCCCGCGGTGCTGCTGGGCCTGGTGGCCGCGCGCTGCCTGGTGGATGGCCCGCAGCAAGCCAGCTGGCTGACCGACAGCGAACGCGCCCACCTGGCGCGTGACACGGCTGCGCAAGCGCATGCCGGCGGCCATTCGCTGCACGCGTTGCGCCACGTGCTGCGCAACCCACGCGTGTACCTGTTCGCGTTTATCTATTTTTCGCTGACCTGCGGTTCGCTGGCGCTGAGCTTCTGGATGCCGCTGATGATCCGCGACTTCGGCATCACCGACGTGATGTCGGTCAGCCTGTATTCGGTGGTGCCCAATGCCGTGGGCGCGGTCGGCCTGATCCTGATCGCGCGCCATTCCGACCGCACCGGCGAGCGCCACCGCCACTTCCTGCTGTGCACGGCAGGCGGTGCGCTGGCCCTGGCGGCACTGACGCTGCACCTGCCCAGCCTGGCGGTGATGCTGGCCATCCTGTCGGTGGCCGCGGTGCTGATCTTTGCCGCGCTGCCGGTGTTCTGGTCGCTGCCGCCCAGCTACCTGCCGGGCGCGGGCGCGGCCGCGGGCATCGCCTTGATCAGCAGCATCGGCATCACCAGCGGCATCGTCAGCCCGTGGGTGATCGGGCAGATCAAGACCCAGACCGGCAGCCTGGACCATGCGCTCTACCTGCTGGCGGCGCTGCTGCTGGCCAGCGGACTGGCCATGTGGCTGGGTGTGCCAAGGCAGCCCGCGCGGCCGGCCTGAACCGGGCCGCAGGCGTCTTCAAAACCGGAATGTCCGCACCCGCGGGGTGCGGCGTTCAGTGGGATCGGCCGCAGGGGATGACGGAGGCGATTTCCTCGCGCATCACCTCGACCACGTCGTCGATCTCCAGCCCTTCGGCCGTGACCAGCACGTCCTGTCCGCGGCCGATCGCGTAGACCACGCCGCGCCAGCGGCCGGGCTCGACGGCCTCGCACAGGCGGATATTGAATTCGGTGTCCTGATCCTGGCTATACACCGTCACCAGGTCGCCCACCTGGGGAGTGCGCACCGCTTCTCCGTCGAACGCCCGGGCCACCACGGTCACCGGCGACTGCGTCAGCCCCCTGGCAAATCTTGCACGCATGGTCCGCTCCTCTTTTTGCGATCCAAGTCCAGCTTACAAGAGGCCCGACAAATAACCAGAGATTTCCATCGGAAAGTGGAACCTGGTGCCCTTTGCGCCTGTCAGACGGCGCCGGATAGACAGCGCGCACAGATGCGCCACAATGAAAGCACCGATCGTCGAGGAGACCCAACATGGGCAGCAACATACACGTCGTGCCGCACGACGAAGGCTGGGATGTGATCCACGAGGGTGCGCGCTATGCGGAATCGCACCACGCCACGCAGGAAGAAGCGGTTGCGGCCGGCACCACGAAGGCGCAGCGCGAACAAGTCGAACTGCTGATCCACGGCCGCGACGGCCAGATCCGCTCGCGCAACAGCTTCGGCCACGATCACCGCAACGTGCCGGGCTAAAAGCCGGCCACAGGTCAGTACGTGCGCATGCCGCGGCCAGGGTGGGCTTCCGAAGCCCCGGCCCGCGCCACGCGCAGGTGATTGACCAGGTCCTTCACACCGAAGGTCTCGTCGGCAATATCCTCGATCCGGTACTTCTGCAGCCGGTCCGGCACACTGCCCTCCAGCGTCACCACGCCTTGCTCGACCCGGACTTCGACATCGCTCGCATTGCGCGCGGCGCCCTGCGTGGTGGCCGGCCGCGCGTGCAATTCGTTCGATACCTTGTAAAAAATGCGGTCGCGGGCCGGCGGCTACGGGCTTGCCTGCGGCGTCCGGTACTGCTGCTGCAGCACGCGAAACAGCTCGTGGTTGCGCGCGGACCCGTGAAGTCACCGATCGGGGCCGGCTGCCGCCGGCGGTTGCTCGTTCGCGCCGGACGTGCGCCGCACACCGGGCTCGTGGAAGGATAGCGGCTCGTTCCGCGCGCCGCCAGTGGCTGCAAGCGCGCGGTGCGAGGCGGCCGTCCACGTCTTGCGGGCCGCGCGCATGCCGCGCAGGTTCATCGCGATCAGCGCCAGCTGCAGGACGATCAGCGCATAGGCGCCGCCATGCCAGCCCCAGGCAATCCACAGCACGTTGCTGGCAAGGAAGACCCAGAAGCCGGCCCGCCGGCGCGCGATCGGGCGTGAGCCGACCAGCCAGGTGGCCACCACCGTCATCACCATCGCCGGCCATTGCGCTGCCTCCAGCCACCAGTCCATTGAGTCTCCCCTTGCGCGGCATTCCCACCGTGCCGGGGACAACCCGCGCTGCCCGACAGGCGCAAGAAGCGTACCGGCGGAGCATCGCGCGCTCATCGGCCACGCTGCCCTGCGCGTTCTTTCCATCGGCACGGCGCGCACCGGTAGTTTTTACAAGCAGTACGGCATCGCGCACATGACGTGCTGCGGCGCTTGCCCTTGAGGCGCCTTGGCCAGGCGCGCAACGGCAACTGGCCGGGCGCGCTGGCACGCACTTCGCATGGCTGTGCCATTCCGCCGGCCGGCCGCGAGGCGCCGGACCGGGATTTTTGTTGCTCCGTCGGAGCGAAACACCGGGAGGACTTTGTGCGGATCTGCCAGATCGACCTGACCGGAACGCCCGATGCCGATGAACACGCGCTCCAGCGCGTGGCGGCACTGGGCTTCGACCACGTACTGATCGGCGGCTGGCCGCACCTGCCCGGCGAAGACGCTTTCGCGGCTTGCGCCCGGCACGGGCTGGCCCCGCTGCTCGACATCTCACTGGACCGCTATGCGGTCGACCACGCCGACGGCGCCGGGCCAGCTCCCGACCCTGGCTGGATCGACAGTGCGGTCCCAGCCTTCGCCCCACACGAGACCGACAGCCACATCCCCGGCGCGCGCCTGCGCTGGCATGACCAGCCCGCGGCCGACGCGCTGGTGCAGTGGTGGACGGCCCGGCTGCGCCTGGCCTGGGCGGCAGGCGCCGTGGGCTTCTGCTGCCGTGCGCCGGCACGCGTACCCGGCAGGCATTGGGCCGCGCTGACCGGCACGCTGCGCAGCGATGCCGTGCCGGCACCGGCGCGCGGTGCACCGTGCTTCCTGGCGTGGACGCCGGGCCTGACGCCGGCGCAACTGGATGACCTGGCGCCCGCCGGCTTCGACGGCGCGTTCTGCTCGCTGCCGTGGTGGGATTTTCGCAGCCCCTGGCTGACCGAGGAAATTGCGCGGCTGCGCCCCTTTGGCCGGGTGCTGGCCGCCCCCGCGCTGACGCCGGCAAGCCATGACGCGCTCAGCGCGCGGCGTGCGCTGTGGACCGCCGCGGCGATCGGCGACGGCATCCTGGTGCCGGCCGGCTTCGAGACCGGCGGCGCGCTGGCACGCGACCCGCTGGCAGCGGATGGCGCCCCGCATCAGGGCGCGCCGTACGACATCACCCATGAGCTGCTGGAAACCAATACCTGGCTGGCTGCGCGCGATCCGGCACCGGCGCTGGCCGTGCGGCTGCTGAGCGGACCCGACGCGCCGCTGACGGTGCTGGCACGGCTGCCTGTGCCGGACGGCGCCTGCGCCCCGCCCGACGCGGCCGGCAACCGTAGCGACCCTGCGGTACCCGACGGCGCCCCCGCCCTGGCAGTGGTGCTCAATCCAGACCCCGCGGCGCCCGGCACGCTGGGCGCCGACCGCGTGCTGAGCGCGCTGCCGCACGCCAGCGCGCACCTGGAATCGTCACTGGGTGGCCCGGGCGGGACCCTCGCCAACCACCGGCTCGATGCGCTGGCCAGCATCACGCTGGCACCCGCCGATATCCGCCTCTATGAAGTGCCACCGGTGCCCCTGACGCGGCCCGGCATGCCGGCAGCCGACGCGCGCGCGCCGCACGGCCATGAAACGCTGGCAGCCACCGGCCTGGGCAGCGTGGTGGCGGCGATGGAGGCCCCGCGTATCGCCATCGAGCACGTCGAACCCGCCTGCAACGAAGGCCGCTTCGCCGTGCGGCGCGTGGTGGGCGAGCGCGTGACCGTCAGTGCCGATATCTGGATGGATGGCCACGACAAGCTTGCCGCCACGGTGTTGTGGCGTGCGCCGGGCGAGACTGGCTGGCACGAAGCGCAGATGCAGCCCGTGATCAACGACCGCTGGGAAGGCAGCTTCCCGCTGGTGGCGCTGGGCCGGCATGAATTCACGGTCGAGGCCTGGCGCGACACCTTCGCCAGCTGGCTCGACGAGATCGGCAAGAAGCGCGCGGCCGGCATCAACGTGGCGCTGGAGATCGAGGAAGGCGCGCGGCTGGTGGCCGATGCGCTGCTGCAGCCCGCCAGCAACGGGAACAAGGACCCTGGCAGGAAGAACAGCCAGAGGCCTCCCGCGGACACGGAGCTCTCCGCCATCGTCGACGAACTCACTGCTGCTGCCGGCGATGACGAGCGCCGCCTGGAACTGCTGCTATCCCAGCGCACCGCGGCCGCGATGCAGGCGGTGATGGCAACGCGCGCGGGGCGCCCGTTTGTGTCGCGCCATCCGCTCGCCATGCCGGTCGAGGCCGATCGCCTGGCCGCCCGCTACGCCAGCTGGTACGAGCTGTTCCCGCGCTCGCAAAGCAATGACGAAAAGCGCCACGGCACCTTTGACGATGCCATCGCCAGGCTGCCCGCCATTCGCGCGATGGGCTTCGACGTTCTTTACCTCACGCCGATCCATCCGATCGGCCGGACCCACCGCAAGGGCCGCAACAACAGCCTTCGCGCCGCCCCTGGCGAACCCGGCAGCCCCTATGCGATCGGCGGCGACGAAGGCGGCCATGATGCGCTGCATCCGGAGCTTGGCAGCTTCGAAGACTTCCGCCGCCTGCGCGACGCGGCCGCCGCCCATGGCCTGGAGCTGGCGCTCGACTTTGCCATCCAGTGCTCGCCCGACCATCCGTGGTTGAAGGACCACCCGGAGTGGTTTGCGCACCGCCCAGACGGTTCGCTGCGCTATGCCGAGAACCCGCCCAAGAAGTACGAGGACATCGTCAACGTCGATTTCTACGCCGCGGCGCCCGCCGGCGCCGCGCTATGGCAGGCCCTGCGCGACGTGGTGATGTTCTGGGCCGACCAGGGCGTGCGCATCTTCCGCGTGGACAACCCGCACACCAAGCCGCTGCCGTTCTGGGAATGGATGATCGCCGACGTGCGCGCGCACCACCCCGACACCATCTTCCTGGCCGAGGCCTTCACCCGGCCGAAGATGATGGCGCGGCTGGCCAAGCTCGGCTTCAGCCAGTCATACACCTACTTCACCTGGCGCAACACCAAGTGGGAGCTGACCGAATATCTGACCGAGCTGACGCAAAGCCCGCTGCGCGATTTCTTCCACCCGCACTTCTTCGTCAACACGCCTGACATCAACCCCTACTTCCTGCACCAGGGCGGGCGCCCGGCGTTCCTGATCCGCGCGGCGCTGGCCACGCTGCTGTCGGGGCTGTGGGGCATGTACAGCGGCTTCGAACTGTGCGAGAGCGCGCCTTTCGTACTGGACGGCAAGGTGCGCGAGGAATACCTCGACTCCGAGAAGTACCAGCTGCGCGTGCGCGAGTGGCAGCAGCCCGGCAATATCGTTGCGGAGATCTCACGGCTTAACGAGATCCGCGCCGGGCACCCGGCGCTGCAGAACCACCTGGGGCTGCGCTTCTACCATGCCGGCAGCGACGCGGTGCTGTGGTTCGCGCGCTTCATGCCGGGCACCGACTACCTGTTCGGCGACGACGTGCTGCTGGCCGCGATCAACCTGGACCCGCGCACGGCGCACGAGACCGATATCGAAATCCCCTTGTGGGAATGGGGGCTGCCCGACCAGGCTGGCCTGGCGGTGCACGACCTGATGCACGGCCGGCGCTTCGAGCTGCGCGGCAAGCACCAGCGCATCCGGCTCGATCCGGCGCAACTGCCCTTCTCGGTCTGGCATGTGCGCCCGCTGCAGCGTCCCGCCCCCCGCCCACCCGCAGCGCCGGCCTCGACCGACCCGCACGGCGCCTGACAGGCATACGAGAGGACACGGATGAGACGCCTTACCGAAACCGGCAGTGCCGCCCTGCTCAACGCCGATCCGCTCTGGTACAAGGACGCGGTCATCTACCAGCTCCACATCAAGTCCTTCTACGACGCCAACGGCGACGGCGTGGGCGATTTTGCCGGGCTGCTGGCCAAGCTCGACTACCTGGTCAACCTGGGCGTGGACACCGTCTGGCTGCTGCCGTTCTATCCGTCGCCGCGACGCGACGACGGCTACGACATCGCCGACTACCGCAACGTCCATCCCGACTACGGCACGCTGGCCGAGGCGCGCCGCTTTATCGCCGCGGCGCACGCGCGCGGGCTGCGCGTGATCACCGAACTGGTGATCAACCACACCTCCGACCAGCACCCGTGGTTCCAGCGCGCGCGCAACGCCAAGCCCGGCTCG
The DNA here is from genome assembly GCF_054072015.1 of Cupriavidus sp. CP313. NCBI lineage: Bacteria > Pseudomonadati > Pseudomonadota > Betaproteobacteria > Burkholderiales > Burkholderiaceae > Cupriavidus > Cupriavidus sp. CP313. Next base: position 17,138 of record NZ_JBSVZB010000023.1, read on the forward strand.
GCGGCGCGGCGCTACTACGTGTGGTCGGACCATGACCAGGCCTACGCCGGCACCCGCATCATCTTCTGCGATACCGAGAAGTCCAACTGGAGCTGGGACCCGGTGGCGGGCGCCTACTTCTGGCACCGCTTCTACTCGCACCAGCCGGACCTGAACTTCGACAACCCGCAGGTGCTCAACGAGGTGCTGTCGGTAATGCGCTATTGGCTCGACATGGGCGTCGACGGGCTGCGCCTGGACGCGGTGCCCTACCTGGTCGAGCGCGAAGGCACCAGCAACGAGAACCTGCCCGAGACCCATGCCGTCATCCGCCATATCCGCGCCCACCTCGACGCGCGCTTCCCCGGCCGCATGCTGCTGGCCGAAGCCAATATGTGGCCCGAGGACGCGCAGCAGTACTTCGGCCTGACCGGGCCCGAGCCGGAGGGCGACGAATGCCACATGGCCTTCCACTTCCCGCTGATGCCGCGCATGTACATGGCCATCGCGCGTGAAGACCGCTTCCCGATCACCGACATCATGCGCCAGACGCCGGAGGTGCCGCCCAACTGCCAGTGGGCCATCTTCCTGCGCAACCATGATGAGCTGACGCTGGAGATGGTGACCAGCAGCGAGCGCGACTACCTGTGGGAGGTCTACGCCACCGACCGGCGCGCGCGCATCAACTTGGGCATCCGCCGCCGCCTGGCGCCGCTGATGGAGCGCGACCGCCGCCGCATCGAGCTGATGAACAGCCTGCTGTTCTCGATGCCGGGCACGCCGGTGATCTACTACGGCGACGAGATCGGCATGGGCGACAACATCCACCTGGGCGACCGCGACGGCGTACGCACGCCGATGCAGTGGTCGCCCGACCGCAACGGCGGCTTCTCGCATGCCGACCCCGAGCGCCTGGTGCTGCCGCCGCTGCAAGGCCCGCTGTATGGCTACGAGGCCGTCAACGTCGAGGCGCAGGCGCGCGACCCGCATTCGCTGCTGAACTGGATGCGGCGCATGCTGGCGCTGCGGCGCAAGCACCGCGCCTTTGGCCGCGGCACGCTGCGCTTCCTGTTTCCCGGCAACCGCAAGATCCTGGCCTACCTGCGCGAGTACGAAGACGAGCACATCATGTGTGTGGCCAACCTTTCGCGCGCGCCGCAGGCGGTGGAGCTGGACCTGTCCGCCTTCAACGGCCGCGTGCCGGTGGAGATGATGGGCGCCACCCCCTTTCCCGCGATCGGCACGCTCACTTACCTGCTGACGTTGCCGCCCTATGGCTTCTACTGGTTCGTGCTCAGCGACGAGGCGCAGCCGCCGTCGTGGCACGTGGAGGCGCCTGAGCAAATGCCAGACCAGATCACCCTGGTGATGCAGAACATTGGCCGGCCGGAGCTGACCGACGCCTCGCGCCGCATCATGGCCAGCGACGTGCTGCCGCACTACATCGGCCGGCGCCGCTGGTTCGGCGCCAAGCACGAGCGCATCGAGCGCATCGACCTGGCCTATGTGCTGCCATTTGCGCGCGGCAGCAGTGGCGAAGATGTCTACCTGGCCGAAGTCGAGGTGGTCCTGCCTGGCCGCACCGAACGCTACCAGCTGCCGCTGGGCATCCTGTGGGACCGGGAGAGCGCCGACAGCGTGTCGCAGCTGGCCCATGGCCTGTCGATGGCGCGTGTGCGCCAGGGCAGCCGCGTGGGGCTGGCCACCGACGGTTTCGTGGTCGAGCCCTTCGCCCGCGAGGTGGTGCGCGCGCTGCGCAATGACGTGCAGATGCACGCCGGGAACGACATCGTCCACTTCCGCGCCGAACCCGGCCTGGCCGCGCTGGAACTGGAGCGCGACCCGATCGAATACATGTCGGCCGAGCAGTCCAACAGCTCGCTGTCTTACAACAACACCGCCGTGCTCAAGGTGGTGCGCCGGGTCTCTGGCGGCATCCACCCCGAGGCCGAGATGACGCGCTACCTGACTGCGCAGGGCTATGCGCACGCGGCGCCGCTGCTGGGCGAGGTGGTGCGCACCGGGCCGGATGGCGTGCCGCATACGCTGATGCTGCTGCAGGGCTATGTCCTGAACCAGGGCAATGGCTGGGACTGGACCCTGGACTACCTGGGCCGCGCCATCGATGACGCGCTGCCCTCGCAGGAGAGCGAGGACGAGTTTGCCGAGGCCATGAACGGCTACGCCGCGCTGGCCGGCACGCTTGGCCGCCGGCTGGCCGAGCTCCATGCGGTGCTGGCACGGCCCACCGGCGACGACGCCTTCGCGCCGTTGCCGGCAACCGAAGGCGATGCGCGCGCGTGGGCCGAGCAAGCCATGCGTGCGCTGCAGCGCACGATGACGCGGCTGGAGTCTCCGCCCGCCACCGTGCCGGGACCGGTGCGCCAGGCCTTCGAGGCCGACGTGCAGACCCTGATGGCCGCGCGCGAGGCGCTGCCCGCGCTGGTCGAACAGCTTGCCGCTGCCGCGCCGGGCAGCCTGCAGACGCGCATCCACGGCGACTTCCACCTGGGCCAGGTGCTGATTGCGCAGAACGACACCTACCTGGTCGACTTCGAAGGCGAGCCCGGCTTGCCGCTGGACTGGCGCCGGCGCAAGACCTCGCCGCTGCGCGATGTGGCCGGGCTGCTGCGCTCGCTGGACTACGCCGCGGCCACGGTCGGCACCGACCGCCAGGAGCGCACCCACAGCGAACTGCCGCCGCAGCTGGCCGAACGCCGCGCGGTGCTGCTGGAGCGCTTCCGCACCACCGCCAGCGAAGCCTTCCTGAACTGCTACCACCAGCACATGCAGGACTCGGGCGCACCCTGGGTCGCGCCCGACCAGCTGCAGCCATTGCTGGACCTGTTCCTGCTGGAACGGGCGGCCTATGAGGTCGACTACGAAGCCGCCAACCGGGTAGCGTGGATCGACCTGCCGGTCAGCGGCCTGGCGCGCCTGCTGCGCAAGCTGGTGGCGCCGGGAGACCAGCCATGACCCCCGCCCATGGCACGCAGCCTGGCATGCTGCCGGGCCACGAGCTCGAGGCCCTGCTCGGTGCGCGCCACCATGACCCGTTTGCCGTGCTGGGTCCGCATCCTGATGGCGACAGCACGCTGGTGCGTGCCTGCCTGCCAGGGGCGGTGTCGGCGCAGTTGACCGATGCGGGCGGCACGCCCCTGGCGGAGATGGCGCGGCTGCACGGCGGCGGCGTCTTCGCCGCGCGGCTGCCACGCGAATACAAGGGCAGTTCGCCCGATTACCGGCTGCGCGTGCAATGGTCCGACGGCAGCGGGCAGTGCAGCGCCGACCCTTACGCCTTTGGCCTGCTGCTGGGCGAGCTGGACCTGCACCTGATCGCCGAGGGCCGCCACTTCGAGCTGGGCGCCTGCCTGGGCGCGCAGTGGCAGCGCGTGGACGGCATCGACGGCGTGCGCTTTGCCGTGTGGGCGCCGAACGCGCAGCGGGTCTCGGTGATCGCTGACTTCAACGGCTGGCACCCGGCGCGGCACCCGATGCGGCTGCGCCACCCCAGCGGCATCTGGGAGCTGTTCATCCCCGCCGCGCTGGGCGCGCAGCCCGGCAGCCGCTACAAGTACGACCTGCTCGACCCGCACGGCACCGAGCTGCCGGACAAGGCCGACCCGCTCGCGCTGGCCACCGAGGCGCCCCCCGCCACCGCCTCGGTGGTGGCCGGACCGGACCAGGGCGCGCCCCCCTTCGCCTGGCATGACGCCGACTGGATGGCGCGCCGCGGCGCCGCTGATCCCTATGCCGCGCCGATGTCCGTCTATGAAGTCCATGCCCTGTCGTGGCTGCAGGCGGCCAACGACCCGCAACGCGGCTGGGAAATCCTGGCCGAGAGGCTGGTGCCGTACGTGCAGGAACTGGGCTTTACCCATATCGAGCTACTGCCCATCACCGAGCACCCGTTTGGCGGCTCCTGGGGCTACCAGCCGCTGTCGCTGTACGCGCCCACCGCGCGGCTGGGGCCACCGCAAGCCTTCGCCGCGTTTATCGACCGCTGCCACCAGGCCGGCATCGGCGTGATCCTGGACTGGGTGCCCGCGCACTTCCCGACCGATCCGCACGGGCTGGCGCGCTTCGACGGCACCGCGCTCTATGAGCACAAGGACCCGCGCGAAGGCTTCCACCAGGACTGGAACACCTTGATTTACAACCTCGGCCGCAACGAGGTGCGCGGCTTCCTGCTGGCCGGCGCGCTGCACTGGCTGGAGCACTTCCACGCCGACGGCCTGCGCGTGGATGCGGTGGCATCCATGCTCTACCGAGACTACAGCCGCGAGCCCGGCCAGTGGGTCCCCAACCGCTTCGGCGGCCGGGAAAACCTGGAAGCCGTCGACTTCCTGCGCGAACTGAACGCCGTGGTCCACGAACGCTGCCCCGGTGCGCTGACCATCGCCGAAGAATCCACCGCGTGGCCCGGCGTGACCGCCAGCGTCGCCAGCGGCGGGCTTGGCTTCGACTTCAAGTGGAACATGGGCTGGATGCACGACACGCTGCACTATCTCGGGCACGAGCCCGTCCACCGCGCCTGGCACCACCAGGACATGACCTTCGGGCTGGTCTATGCGTGGTCCGAGGCCTTCGTGCTGCCGCTGTCGCATGACGAGGTGGTGCACGGCAAGGGCTCGATGATCGGCAAGGTGCCCGGCGACGACTGGCAACGCTTTGCCGGCCTGCGCGCCTACTACGGCTTCATGTGGGCGCACCCGGGCAAGAAGCTGCTGTTCATGGGCGGCGAGCTGGCGCAATGGCAGGAATGGAACCACGATGCCGAGCTTGACTGGGCCTTGCTGGACCACCCCATGCACCGCGGCATGCACACGCTGGTGCGCGACCTGAACCGCCTCTACCGCGAGTTGCCCGCGCTGCATGCGCTGGACCACCGCCCCGAAGGCTTCCACTGGGTGGTGGGCGACGACAACCACAACAGCGTGTTCGCGTGGCTGCGCCGCGCGGGCCCTTACAGCCGCGAAGTGGTGCTGGTGGTGGTCAACATGACCCCGGTGCCGCGCTATGGCTACCGGCTTGGGGTACCGTACGCCGGCGCCTGGCAGGAATGCCTGAATACCGATGCTGCCGTGTATGGCGGCAGCAACGTCGGCAACGGCGGCGCGGTAGCGGCGGTGGACGTGCCTTCGCACGGGCAGCCGGCTTCGCTCGCGCTGACGCTGCCGCCGCTGGCCACGCTGGTGCTGCGCTTCGATCCAGGTGGTGGCATCCAGGGCGCATCGACATGAGCCGCCAGTTCGCGGACCGGCTGCTGCCGGGCAAGCCGTATCCCCTCGGGGCCCACTGGGACGGCCTGGGTGTCAATTTCGCGGTGTTCTCGGCCCATGCCTCGCGCATCGACCTGTGCCTGTTCTCCGACAACGGGCGCAAGGAGTTGGCGCGCCTGAAGCTGCCGGAATGCACCGACGAGATCTGGCACGGCTACCTGCCCAATGCGGCGCTCGGCACGCTGTACGGCTACCGCGCGCACGGCCCCTACGATCCCGCGCACGGCCACCGCTTCAACCCGCACAAGCTGCTGCTGGACCCGTATGCGCGCCAGTTGAGCGGCCCGGTGCGCTGGTCCGATGCGCTGTTCGGCTACCGCCTGCAAAGTGCGCGCGGCGACCTGACACCGGACCGCCGCGACAGCGCTCCCACCATGCCCAAGGCGGTGGTGGTCGACGAAAGCTTCCACTGGGGCGACGACCGCCCGCCCGCGGTGCCGTGGCCGTCCACCGTCATCTATGAAGCCCACCTGCGTGGCCTGTCGATGCTGCGCGGCGACCTGCTGCCCAACCTGCGCGGTTCCTTTGCCGCGCTGTGCGACCCGCGCTTTATCGACCACCTGGTGCAGCTCGGCATCACCACCGTCGAGCTGCTGCCGATCCACGCCATCCTGCAGGACCGCTTCCTGCTGGAGCGCGGACTGCGCAACTACTGGGGCTACAACACCATGGCGTACTTCGCGCCTGAGCCCGCCTACCTGGGCACCGGGCAACTGCAGGAATTCAAGGTGGCGATGCGGCGCCTGCACGCCGCCGGCATCGAAGTGATCCTGGACGTGGTCTACAACCATACCTGCGAGGGCAACGAGCTGGGGCCGACGGTGTCGTGGCGCGGGCTGGACAACGCCAGCTACTACCGGCTGGTGCCGGGCGACGAGCGCCACTACATCAACGACACCGGCTGCGGCAATACGCTCAACCTGTCGCATCCGCGCGTGCTGCAGATGGTGATGGACTCGTTGCGCTACTGGGTGCAGTGCTACCACGTCGATGGCTTCCGCTTCGACCTGGGCACCACCCTCGGGCGCGAGGGCAATGGCTTCGATGCGGGCTCGGGCTTTTTCGATGCGCTGATGCAGGATTCGGTGCTGAGCCGCGTCAAGCTGATCTCCGAGCCATGGGACCTGGGCCCGGGCGGCTACCAGCTTGGCAACCACCCGCCCGGCTTTGCCGAGTGGAACGACAAGTTCCGCGACGTGGCGCGCCGCTTCTGGCGCGGCGACGCCGGCCACCGCGGCGAACTGGCGGCGCGGCTGGCGGCCTCGGCCGACCTCTTCGACCGCCGCCACCGGCGCCCGTGGGCCAGCATCAACTTCATCACCGCGCACGACGGCTTCACGCTGGCCGACCTGGTCAGCTACAGCAGCAAGCACAACGAGGCCAACGGCGAAGACAACCGCGACGGCACCGACGACAACGCCAGCGCCAACTGGAGCCCCGACGGCAGCATCGAAGGCCCCACCGACGACCCCGCCATCCTGGCCTGCCGCGCGCACGTGGCGCAGGCGCTGATGGCCACGCTGCTGCTGTCGCAGGGCACGCCGATGCTGACCGCCGGCGATGAATGGGGCCGCAGCCAGCAAGGCAACAACAACGCCTACTGCCAGGACGACGAGATCTCATGGCTGGACTGGAAGCAGGCCCAGACGCCTGGCGCACAGCCGCTGCAGCACATGGTGCGCCGCCTGCTGGCGCTGCGCCGGCGGCTGCACTCCCTGGCCGGCGACCGCTTCGCGCACGGGCGCGAAGTGCCGGCGCAGGGCATTGCCGATATTGCCTGGTTCGATACCGACGGCAAACCGCCCACCCCCGAGGAATGGGCCGACCCGGAGATCCGCACGCTCGCGCTGCGCCGCGCGGCCGCGCCGCCCCAACCGGAGCGTGCACAGCTGGGCTCGATGGCGCAAGAGGAAGATAGCGATGCCGACACCGTGCAGGTAACCCTGCTGCTGCTCAACGCCGGCGATGCCGATGCATCCTTCCTGCTGCCCGAGCCCGCGCTGGCCTGGACGCTGCTGTTCGACAGCAGCCGGCCCGACGCCACCGAGGCCGAACTCGCGGGCGAGGCGGTCGCCGACAGCCAGGCGGTGGCGGGCCACTCGCTGGTGCTGCTGGCGGCCCCGGCCCGCAGCCGCCAGAGCGCGCCCCAGGAAAGCCCGCCCCTGGGCGCGCCGCAGGAAAGCCCGCCTCCGGGCGCGCCGCAGGAGGCACAAGCGTGAGCCGGCGCGCCACCCGCCACGACGCGCCCACGCCGCTGCATGCGCTGGCGCTGCGCGCGGGCCTGCTGCCCCAGTGGACGGATGCCTGGAACCAGCCCCAGACTGTGTCCGACGCCGCGCTGCGGCGCGTGCTGGACGGCCTGGGCCTGCCCGGCGCCACCACTGGCCAGTGCGAAGCGTCGCGCGCGTGGCTTGCCTCCGATGACGCCGCGCATGCACTGCCGCCGCTGGTCACCGCCGAGCGCGGCAAGCCGGTGGCGGTGCCGTGGCCGCACACGCTGCCGCAGCGGTCCTACCGGCTGACGCTGGAAGACGGCGCCATCGTCACCGGCACCGCGGTGCGTGGCAACGATGGCAGCGCGCGCGACAGCGACGGCACCATGCTGCTGCCCGCCATCGACGTATGCGGCTACCACCGGCTGGATCTGGGCGATGCGCACACCGTGCTGGCGATCGCGCCGCCGCGCTGCTACGGCGTTGCCGATGCGCTGCGGCACGCCGGCCGCGCGGGCGAACTGACCCGGCCCTGGGGCCTGGCAGTGCAGCTCTACGGCCTGCGCCGCGGCGCGCCCTGCGGCATGGGTGACCTGAGCGCGCTGGCGCAGTGCTGCATCAGCGCGGCCGGCGCCAGCGCCGACGCCGTGGCCATCAACCCGCTGCACGCCGGCTTTGCCGCCCTGCCCGAGCGCTATAGCCCGTATGCGCCGTCCAGCCGCCTGTTCCTGAATCCGCTCTATGCCGACCCCGCCGTGCAATTCGGGCAGGCCGCGGTAGACTGGGCCGTCGCCGCGCTCGGCGCGGGCGAGTCGCTGCAAGCGCTGGAAGCCCGCAGCCAGATCGACTGGATCAAGCTGACGCCGCTGCGCTACGCCATCCTGCGGTGGCTATGGGATCGCAGCGAAGCGCTGCTGCCGCGCGCGGCGCTCGATGACTGCGCCGCCTTTCGCGCGCGCGGCGGCACCGCGTTGCACGCGCACGCCTGCTACGAGGCCATCCAGGCCCGGCGGCTGGCCGACAGCGCCAACGGCATGAACCACAACCCCGCGCCTGACTGGCGCTGCTGGCCGGTCACGCTGCGCTCGCCCGGCGATGCCGCCGTGGCGGCCTTTGCACAGGCCCATGCCGATGAGGTCGCCTACCACGCTTTCCTGCAATGGATCGCCGCCGACGGCATGGCACGCGCGCAGCGTGCGGCGCGCGGCGCGGGCATGGCGGTCGGCATCGTCTCCGACCTGGCGGTGGGCGCCGACCCTGGCGGCAGCCAGGCCTGGACGCGGCAACAGGAAATCCTGGCAGGCTTCCATGCCGGCGCGCCGCCGGACCTGTACAACCCGCTCGGGCAGGACTGGGGCGTGGCGGTGTTCTCGCCGCGCGGGCTGCGCCGCCACGGCTATGCGGCCTTCCTGGAGATGCTGCGCGCCAACCTGGCCCATGCCGGCGGGCTGCGCATCGACCATGTGCTGGGCCTGGCACGCATGTGGCTGGTGCCGGCCGGTGCCCCGGCCAGCGAAGGCGCCTACCTGCGCTATCCGCTGCAGGACATGTTGCGGCTGGTGGCGCTGGAATCATGGCGGCATCGCGCGATCATCATCGGCGAGAACCTGGGCACGGTGCCGCCGGAGCTGAATGCAGCGCTGTCGGCCCGTGGCGTGCTGGGCATCGATGTGCTGTGGTTCCAGCGCGAAGAGAGCGCGCCAGCCGATGCGGCGAAGGCAGATCACCGGGTGCCCGCCCCTGCGCTCGACACCGCGCCGGCCTTCCTGCCTCCCGCAGCCTGGCCGCCCGATGCCGTCGCCACCACCTCGACGCATGACCTCCCCACAGTCACCGGCTGGTGGGCCGGCCGTGACCTTGCGTGGCGCGACCGGCTGCACCTGCTGGCGCCCGGCGAAACCCTCGAAGCGATGCAAGCCGGCCGAGCGCGCGAGCGCGGCGCGCTATGGCGGGCGCTGCGCGAAGCGGGGCTGTGCAGCGGCGCCGTGCCGGGCCCCGCCCATGCCCCGCTCGATGCCGTGCTGGCGTGGCTGGGCACGGCGCGCACCGCCATGCGCCTGGTGCCGCTGGAAGACCTGCTGGGCGAAGCCGAGCAGCCCAACCTGCCCGGCACCACCAGCGTCCATCCCAACTGGCAGCGCAGGCTCGATGCCGATGTACGTGCGCTGTTCGATACCCCGGCGGTGCAGGCGCGCGCCGACGCCTTGCGCGGCGGCAGGCACGGCGCACGCCATCCGCCGCCACGCGCGTAGCCACGGGTCGCCCGCGAAAAGTGCCGCTTGCAAGACCAACGCCGCGATCTCCCTGCAGGGATTGCTCCATCCACTAAGCTTGACGCACGCACATGCGCAGGAGCCTCGCCATGAAGGAATCTGTCCGGCCCGAGCATGCCGATGACACCCGTACCGCCCTGTCTGGTGCCAGCCTGCGCCGGGCCTTCCTCGACCACGTCTTCCATACCCAGGGCAAGCTACCCGGCCACGCCAGCCAGAATGACCTCTACCAGGCCGCGGCGCATACCGTGCGCGACCGCCTGGTGCAGCGCTGGATCAGCACCGCCGAAGCCTACCTGGGCCAGCCCTCGCGCACCGTCGCCTACCTGTCGGCCGAATTCCTGATGGGCCCGCACCTGGGCAACAACCTGATCAACCTGGGCATCTTCGACGAGGTGCGCGAGGCCATGGCCGCTGCCGGGCTGGATCTCGACCGCATCCTGGAGCAAGAGGTCGAGCCGGGGCTGGGAAATGGCGGCCTGGGCCGGCTGGCGGCCTGCTTCATGGATTCGCTGGCGACGCTGGAAATCCCCGCACTCGGCTATGGCATCCGCTACGAGTACGGCATCTTCCAGCAGACCATCATCGACGGCATGCAGGTGGAATCCACCGACACCTGGCTGCGCAACGGCAACCCCTGGGAGATCCAGCGCTCAGAGTGGGCCGTGCAGGTGCGCTTGGGCGGCCACACCGAGCACTACACCGACGACCGCGGCCACTACCGCGTACGCTGGGTGCCGGCCAAGACCGTGGTGGGTGTGCCGTTCGACTCGCCGATCCTGGGCTACCGCGTCAATACCGTGAACACCCTGCGGCTGTGGCGCGCAGACGCCACCGAGGCCTTCGACTTCCATACCTTCAACCGCGGCGACTACCTGGGCGCGGTCAGCAAGAAGGTCACTTCCGAGAACCTGACCAAGGTCCTCTACCCCAATGACGAGACCAGCCAGGGCAAGGAGCTGCGGCTGGAGCAGCAGTACTTCTTCGTCGCCTGCTCGCTGCAAGACATGCTGCGGCTGCTCGCCGTCGACGGCATCCCGGTGACGCGCTTCCACGAGAAGTTCGCGGTGCAACTGAACGACACCCACCCGGCCGTGGGCATTGCCGAGTTGATGCGGCTGCTTGTCGACGACCATGACCTGCCCTGGAACGAGGCCTGGCACATCACGCAGAATGCCTTTGCCTACACCAACCACACGCTGCTGCCCGAGGCGCTGGAGCAGTGGCCGCTGCCGCTGTTTGCCCGTGTGCTGCCGCGCCATCTCGAGATCATCCTGGAGATCAACGCGCGCTTGCTGGACGAGGTGCGGATCCGCTTCTACGGCGACGAATCGCGCCTGGCGCGGCTGTCGCTGATCAATGAGCACGGCGAACGGCAGGTGCGCATGGCCAACCTGGCGTGCGTGGGCAGCCACGCCATCAACGGCGTAGCCGAGCTGCACTCGCGGCTGATGCGCGAGGACGTGCTCAAGGATTTCTACGAGATGTGGCCGGAGAAATTCACCAGCATCACCAACGGCGTGACGCCGCGGCGCTGGCTGGCGCTGTCCAATCCGCGCCTGACGCGGCTGGTGTCGGAGGCGATCGGCGACGGCTGGATCTCCGACCTGGCGCAGATCCGCGCGCTCGAGCCGTATGCCGAGGACGCGGGCTTCCGCGAACAATGGCATGCCGCACGGCACCAGAACAAGGTGGCGCTGGCCGAGCTGGTCCGCGACACCACCGGCGTGGTGGTGGACCCTTCCTCCATGTTCGACGTGATGGTCAAGCGCATCCACGAATACAAGCGCCAGCACCTGGCGGTGCTGCATGTGATCGCGCTGTACCACCGCATCAAGTCCGACCCCGGCACCGAGATCCAGCCGCGCACCTTCCTGTTCGGCGGCAAGGCGGCACCGGGCTACGCCTATGCCAAGCTGATGATCCGCTTCATCACCTCGGTGGCCGACGTGGTCAACCGCGACCCACAGGTGCGCGACCGGCTCAAGGTAGTGTTCCTGCCCAACTTCAACGTCACCTACGGGCAGCGCATCTACCCGGCAGCCGACCTGGCCGAGCAGATCTCGCTGGCGGGCAAGGAAGCGTCCGGCACCGGCAACATGAAGTTCGCGATGAATGGCGCGCTCAATATCGGCACCATGGACGGCGCCAATATCGAGCTGCGCGAAGCCGTGGGCAACGACAACTTCTTCCCGTTCGGCCTGACCGCGCCGGAGGTCTATGCGCTGCGTGCAAGCGGCTACGACCCTGCCGCCTACTACCACAGCAAGCCGCAGCTGCGCGCGGTGATCGACCTGGTCCAGCAAGGCTTCTTCTCGCGCGGCGACCCGGCGCTGTTCCGTCCGCTGTTTGACCCGCAGCAGATGCACGACCCCTACCTGCTGATGGCCGACTTCGGCTCATACATCGAGTGCCAGGAGAAAGTCTCCCAGGCCTTTGCCGAGCCGGCGCGCTGGCAACGCATGTCGGTGCTGTCGTGCGCGCGCTCCGGGCACTTTTCATCGGACCGGGCGATCCGGGAGTATTGCGAGCGCATCTGGCACATCGAGCCGGTGCCGGTGCGGCTGCTGCACCGCGCCAGCGGTGCGCCCTGGCAGGGTGAATCTCCGGCGCACGCCCCGCGCGCCGCCTAAGGCGGCACTGCGGGCGTGGGCTAGCGCACGTCCGCACTGCCCGGGTAGTTTCTACAATGGCCCATGTAACAAAGCCCGCGCTGGCCGTTGCCCCCGCCAGCATGCGGCCTCGCAAAGCGTTGTACTGCGGGCATGGAGTTCGCATTGGACCAGGACCGGCCATCTGGCCGCACTTCCCACGGCTGTCCCAAAGCCAGGAGCCGCATTTGCAAGCCAACCCGTTTCTTCTCGCCCCCGGCGCCCGCTCCGCCATGCCCAGCCTGGCCCCGCACGACTGCTTTGCAGCGCCCGCTGCCGCCGGGCAGCCAGGCCTACCCGGCAACGACGAACCTGCGCACGACTACCTGTTCGGGCCGGCCTGGCTGCCAGATGGCCGCGTGCGGTTCCGGTTGTGGGCTCCGGACGCAGCCGAGCAAGGCCAGGCGGTACGGCTGGAGATCGCCGGGCTCGGTCCGGTGCGCATGGCGGCCGGCGCCAACGGCTGGTTCGAGGCCATCGTTGCGTGCTGCAAAGGGGCACGCTACTGGTTCCGGCTTGACGACGGCACCACCGTGCCCGACCCGGCCTCGCGCGGGCAGGCCGACGATGTGCACGGGCCCAGCATCGTGCCCGCTCCCGACGCCGCTGGCGCCTTTGCGTGGGCGTGCCCCGACTGGCGCGGGCGCCCGTGGCATGAAGCCATCATCTATGAGATGCACGTGGGCCTGTGCGGTGGCTTTGCCGGCGCGGCTCGGCAGCTGCCGCGGCTGGCGGCGCTGGGCTTCACCGCGGTCGAGCTGATGCCGCTGGCGGAGTTCCCCGGCGCGCGCAACTGGGGCTATGACGGCGTGCTGCCATTCGCGCCGGAGTCCGCCTACGGCACGCCGGACGAACTGCGCGCGCTGGTGGACCGCGCCCACCAGCTCGGCATGATGGTGCTGCTGGACGTGGTCTACAATCACTTCGGGCCGGAGGGCAACTACCTGCACCGCTACGCCAGCGCGTTCTTCCGCGCCGACCGGCAGACGCCGTGGGGGCCGGCCATCGATTTCCGCCAGCCGCAGGTGCGGCGTTTCTTCACCGAGAACGCGCGCTACTGGCTGGAGCAGTTCCGCTTCGACGGCCTGCGCCTGGACGCCGTGCACGCGATCGAGGACGAAGGCTGGCTGGCGGCGCTGCCCGGCGAGCTGCGCACCATGCTGGGCGAAGGCGACGGCGCCAGCCGCCATCTCCACCTGGTGCTGGAGAACGACAACAACGATGCCGCACTGCTGGCCACGGGCTACGACGCACAGTGGAACGATGACGCCCACCATGCCCTGCACGTGCTGCTGACCGGCGAGGGCGACGGCTACTACTGCGACTACACCCGCTGTGCCGATGAGGGCGAGGATGCGGCTGCGGCTGCGGCGGCGCAGCGCAGCGAGCCCGCGCTGCGCCACCTTGCCCGCGTGCTGGGCGAAGGCTTTGCCTACCAGGGCGAGCTGTCGGCACACCGCTCTGCCGCCGCGCCGGGCATGTCGTCAACCGCGGACAGCGTGCGCCGCGGCCAGCCCAGCGCGCACCTGCCGCCCACGGCCTTCGTCTGCTTCCTGCAGAACCACGACCAGACCGGCAACCGCGCACTGGGCGACCGGCTGGCCGGCCTGGCGGACCGCAATGCGCTGCGCGCAGCGGTGGCGCTGCAGCTGCTGTGCCCGCAGGTGCCGCTGGTGTTCATGGGCGAGGAAACCGGCACGCAGCGGCCCTTCCTCTACTTCACCAGCCACCCGCCCGAACTGGCACAGGCCGTGCGCGACGGCCGGCGCCGCGAGTTTGCCGCAACCGCGGCATTCCGCGACGATGCGCGCGCCGCGGCCATCCCCGATCCCAACGACCCGGCCACCTTCGAGGCGTCGCGCCCCGAGCTGGAGGACGACGGCGACTGGACACCGTACTACCACGAACTGCTCTCGGTGCGCCGCCGTGAACTGCTGGACCGGCTGGCCGGCTGCCAGTCGGCCGGCGTCGATATCCTGGGCCCGGCCGCGCTGTGCGCACGCTGGCGGCTGATGGACGGCATGGAGCTGAGCCTGTGGCTGAACCTGGGCAGCGAAGCCGTGCCATGCACGCGCCCGTGCCGCGACATGAGCACGGCGCTGCATGAAAGCCTGCCCGGCGCCGCAGCCGAGCTGTCCGCCGGCATGCTGCCGCCGCTGGCCTGCGTCGCCACCATGTGCGAGCCCGCCGCGGCGCGCGCCAGATAATGCCCGCCGGCTTGCCGGAATCCCTGCCAGGCAGCCATGGCGATGGCGGCGACCATGACCTGCCCCGCGCCACCGCCCGGCTGCAGCTGCATCCGGGCTTCACCTTTGCCGATGCCGCCGCCGTGGTCGACTACTACGCCGCGCTCGGCGTCAGCCACCTGTACCTGTCGCCAGTGTGCAGCGCGCGCCCGGGCTCCAGCCATGGCTACGACGTCACCGACTTCACCCGCGTGCGCGACGAGCTGGGCGGCGAGCCCGGCCTGAAAGCGCTGGCCGGGCGCGCCCGCGCCGCCGGCCTCGGCCTGGTGCTGGACATCGTGCCCAACCATATGGCGGCGGACGCCACCCACAACCACTGGTGGCGCGACGTGCTGACCCACGGACGCGCCAGCCGCTGCGCCGGCAGCTTCGACATCGACTGGACCCCGCGCGACCCCGCCCTGCATGGCAAGGTGCTGCTGCCGATGCTGGGTCAGTCCTACTGGGACACGCTGGTGGCGGGCGAGCTGCAATGGGTGCCTGCAAGCGCAGGGGATGCCGCCCACCTGCGCTATTTCGAGCACTCACTGCCGCTGGCGCCGGGCAGCGTGGATGCCGCGGCCGCAACACAGCCCGGCTGGTACGACCCCACGCAGGCCGAAGGCCGCACCCGGCTGCACGCACTGCTGGAGCGCCAGCACTACCGGCTGGCCTGGTGGCGCACCGCCGCCGCGGCACTGAACTGGCGGCGCTTTTTCGAGATCAGCGATCTCGTCGGCGTGCGCGAGGAAGACCCGCAGGTATTCGACGCCGTCCACGCGCTGGTCTTCCGCCTGCTGCGCGAAGGCTGGATCGACGGCGTGCGTGTCGATCATGTCGACGGCCTGGCCGATCCTGCTGGCTACTGCCGCCGGCTGCGCGCCGAACTGGACCGGCACGCAGCCGCGCGCCCGCCGTTGCTGCGGCTGGCGCACCCGTGGCTGGTGGTCGAAAAGATCCTGGGTCCGCGCGAACGGCTGGCGCCGGACTGGCAGGTCGATGGCACCACGGGCTACGACTTCATGGACGATGTGGCCGCCGTGCTGCACGACGGCAACGGCGAGGCGCCGCTGGGCGCGCTGTGGGCATCGGCCAGCGGCGATGCACGCCCGTATGCCGCCCATGTCGCGGCGGCGCGGCGCCAGGTGCTGGAGCGGCACCTGGTGACCGAGTACGAAGGCGCGGCCGCCTGCCTGCACGACTGCGCGAAGCAAGAGCCCGGCACGCGCGACCTGACACGTGCGGCACTGCGGCGTGCGCTGGCCGCGCTGATGGCGGCGGTGCCCGTCTACCGCAGCTACTTTGACGCGCAACCCGGCGAGCGCGACGCCTCGGCCGCACAGGCCGACGATGCCATGCTGGACCAAGCCATGCAGGCGGCGCGCGCCGGCCTGGCCCCGGACGAGGCCGTGGCACTGGCCTTTATCGGCGGCTGCCTGCGCACGCCAGCCCCACCCGACAGCGAAACCGGCGTGCTGCGCCGCCGCCTGCAGCAACTGATGCCGGCCCTGGCAGCCAAGGCCGGCGAAGACACGGCGTTCTACCGCTACGGGCGGCTGCTGTCGCGCAACGAGGTGGGCAGCGACCCCGGCACGCTGGCGCTGCCGCCGGCGCAGTTCCACGCGCGCATGGCGGCGCGGCGCCTGGCCTGTCCTAATGCCATGCTGGCCACTGCGACCCACGACCACAAGCGCGGCGAGGACACACGCATGCGCCTGGCCGTGCTGAGCGAGATGCCCGACGCCTGGGCCGATGCCGTGGCGGCATGGGAACGCGCCTGTGCACAGCTGCTGTCGACCCTGCCGCAAGCCCCGGACCCCGGCGACCGCCTGATGCTGTACCAGACTCTGGTCGGCGCGTGGCCGATGGAGGACATCGACAAGCCTGCCGGCAGCAACACCGTCGACGCCCTCCTGGAGCGCGTGTCCGCGTGGCAGCTCAAGGCCATCCGCGAAGCCAAGCGCCACGGCAACTGGACCTGCCCCGACGCAGCCTACGAAGCCGCGTGTGAGGCCTTCCTGCGCGCCATCGCGGCGGGCTGGCCGTTGGGTGTGCTGGCGCATATCGGCCAGTTTGCGCAGCACATTGCCGTGGCCGGCGCCGTCAACAGCCTGGCACAGGTGCTGGTGCAGCTGACCGCACCAGGCATCCCCGACCGCTACCAGGGATGCGAAGGCTGGGACCTGAGCCTGGTGGACCCGGACAACCGGCGCCCGCCCGATTTTGCGCAACTGCGCGCGCGCCTGGGCTGCAGCGCTGGCTGGGCCCACTGGCTGGCGCACTGGCGCGACGGGCGCATCAAGCAGCAGCTGATACGCCAGGTGCTGGCAGTACGCCGCGCCCATCCCCGGCTCTTTGCCGACGGGCAGTACAGCATGCTGGCGGCGCAGGGCGCGCTGGTGCCGCAGGTGCTGGCCTTTGCCCGCACCGCGGATGCGCACCAGGCCATCACGGTGGTGACGCGGCTGGCGGCCACGCGGGTCGACCCGACCATGCCGCGCATTCCGCCCGCGGGCTGGGGCGACACCACCCTGGACGTGGGCGCGCCGCAGCCCAGCCGCTGGACCGATGCGCTGACCGGCCATGTGCTGGACGCACCCATGGGCCGGCTGCGCCTGCGCGAGGTGCTGGGCGGCTTGCCGGTGGCGCTGCTGTTGCGCCAGCCGTAAGCGGCCCCGGGCAACGCGAACGGTTGCGGACTCAGGACTTCTGCGCTGCCGTGTGCAACACGATCGGCGTCAGCGGGCCGTGCGGATGGCGCGGCGTGCCGTGCGGCACGGCCTGGCCATGCTGCGGCGGCTGCGCACCGTCGTCCTGCGGCTCGCGCCTTGCCTGGCCGGGCGAAGCGCCGCGTTCCTGCGGCAGGTAGGGCCGGATCACGACGGCCACGTAATCGTCCTCCTTGGGCGTGACGACGATATACGCCAGGCCCGACATCACCAGGCCCACCTCACCCAGCTCGGTCGCGATGCGCGCCACGATAAAGCGCTGCAGCAGCAGCGGGTTGACGCTGTCGTCAATCGCAAGCGCGGCCGTGCAGATGGTCAGGAAGCAGCGCTCGACCTCGCGGCACACCACCACCACCTCATCGATGGCGTAGCCCGAGCGGCTGGCGCGCACCAGCACCGATACCCCCGAGCTGGGCGCGGCACGGTGCCAGCCCGGCTTGACCTTGAAGGTGGGCAAGGCCAGGCCGGAGCCGGTGTCCTGGGCCACGGTATTGAAGCGCTGGGCGAAGTCCGTGGGCGTCATCGCAAGCAGCTGGCGCTCCACCGGCGCCGAAGACACCGAGACGGACGAGGCCAGGACGACGGTGGACAGGATGCTGGCTAGGTTCATGACTACCTCGCAACGGATGAGCCGCTCCCCCCGGCTGCGCTGTCGGGCCCTGCGACACGCGGCGCACAAGGTGCCGCCGCGGCATGGGGCCGGCGTTGCGGGCTGTGCTCGCCGGCACTTGCCGCTCGCCAGTTTTTGCCAGCATTTCCTTCACTATAGACACGACGGCACGCAATCACACGACAGCGCGCAAGCATCGCGCCGGTCATGCGGCAGCGGCCTGCCGGCACGCGCACGGGTTGCCAGGAGGCGGCACATGCAGTTTCTGCCGCGGCTGTAAAAACTACGCCGTGCGTGCCGCGCCAGCAGCGGCGCGCCTGCGCTGCAAGCTGCACAGGACCCAGCCAGGCACCGGCGCCGGGAACGGAGCTTGCAGGTCAAAAGCAGATGCGGAGCAGGAATCGCCCTGCCCGCTGCCAAGTACAGGAGGATCGTCATGACACCACGCTCCCGCATCGCCCGCCTGGCAAACGCGCGCACGCTGGACCCCGCCAGGATCCGCGTATCCACCACTGACGGCGTGGTCAAGCCGGAAGGCACCGTGCGCGACGATAATCAGCGTACGATGGCAATGGAACTGGCTCGTTCGGTGCGCGGCGTGAGTGCCCTATCCGACGAGCTGCGCGCCGGTACCGACTGACCGGCAGCGCCATGCCAACCTCCGTGGAGACGCCATGAGCACCCATCGCCAGCCCGACCATGACATCACGCGGCGCCGCAGCGAGCGCCCCGATCCGCACAAGGGCGGCCCCGACACCGAGCATGAACGCGGCAAGCCCGGACGCGACCGCCGCCACGATGTCGAGCACGAGCATGACATCCCGGACGAGAACGGCGAGCCGCCTTCAGTCAGGCGTCGCGGCGGCAAGCCCGAAGAAAGCGAATCGCCGGTGGAGAACTACTGAATCCGCCGGGCCAACCGAACAGGAGGCACGATGAGCAAGACCGTACGTACCCACCGTACCGGCCCACGCCACGGTGACCGCGTGGGCGGCACAGCACCCGCGCCGCGCGAAGGCGCGCAGGCCTCCGCCGGCCGCCGTTCGCGCGAGAACACTGCATCCGGCGCCGCGCGCGCCGATGCGGGCCATATCCCGAGCACGCTCGACCCCGATCTCGAACAGGAAACCGACGATATCGAGGAAGAAGTCGAGCAGCGCGGGAATGAGGCCCACATAGTGCAGGACGAGGAAAGCCCTGAGGAAGAGATCGCCGATGAAGTGGTGCATGCCGCCGAAGACCTGCCGGCCGAAGTGCCGGTCGACAAGGCCGACCACACCGATGAGCGCGAGGAACGCCCACCCCGCGCACCGCGTTAGATAGCGTCCGGCAAGGACGTATCAGTGCGGCAAGACGAACGGCGGCCCCGGTGCGCCCGGGACCCCCGTCTTAATTCGGTCAGGACGTTTATCGAAGCCACCTCTATGTCGTACTGAGGTCTCCACCGTCATACCGCGGCGCTGCGGGCACTTCAAAACGCGCCAGCAGCGGCAGGTGGTCGGAGGCCACGCGCGCCAGCGGCGAACGGTGGCTGGCCACGGACACCAGGTGCGCGCGCGGCGACACCCAGATGCGATCGAGCGCAAACACCGGCCAGCGCGACGGGAAGGTGGCGGTGTGCGGCGTATGCTCGAAATACGCATGCAGCCAGCGCAACGGCCGGCCCCACAGGAACCATTCATTGACGTCACCGAGCAGGATGGTCGGCAACGGCGGCGTGGCGGCCACATAGTTGAGCAACTGCTGCACCTGGCGCCGGCGCTCACCGGGGCGCAGGCCCAGGTGGGTGGCAATCACGCGCAGCGCGCTCTCCCGGCCCGACGCCGTGCACGCCAGCGTGACATCGATGGCACCGCGCGGCTCGCAGCCCTTCACCGTCAGGTCGATCTGGTTCACCGCTTGCGGCGCAAAGCGCGCCAGCAGCGCATTGCCATAGTCGGCATTGCCGCGCACGCGCGTAAAACCCGAGACCACGTGCATGCCGGTATGGCCGGCCAGGTATTCCAGGGTATGGTCGTTGCTGCTGCCGGATTCCACCTCCTGCAGCGCGACGATATCGGCGTCCAGTTCCTCCAGCACCGCTGCGATGCGGTCAGGCCGATAGCGGCGGTCCGTGCCCACGGCGCGGTGGATGTTGTAGCTGACCACCGTCATGCTGGCGATGCCAGCCGCGTCCGCCGGCCGCGCGCAGTGCAGCGCTGCCCGCGCGCCGGCGACCGCAAGCGTGTCGCCGGGGTCACGCGCCTGGGCAGGATTTACAAGAGACGGTAAGTCCGGTTGCATTCGCATGGCCGGCAGCGCTAGCCGCTAGGCTCAGGAGCCATCGAGGAACGGGTTCGGCTTGCCAATGCGGCGGCCCAGGTCGGGGCTTTCCCAACGTGCGCCGCCCATGTACGGATCCGGGGCGCGCTGCATGGTCGTGCCAGGCACGCCAGGCTGCGCCGGCATGGTCGAAGGCTGGGCCTCTGGCGCGGGCGCCAGGTCGGTCCGGGTGGGAGCGTTGGCGCCCTGGGTGTACGGGTCGAACTTGTCAGTGCTGCGCGCGCCTTGCGAATACGGGTCATAGGAGCCGCGCGGCGTGCCCGGCGCCTGCGCCATGGCGGGGATTGCGGCAGCGGCCAGGGCCACGGCTGCAAGGAGTCGGCTGGGGCGGATATGCTTCATGGTTACCTCCGTTTGCACGCGATGTGCGCGCCAGTAACCATGATCAAGCGAAAGGCGTGCCCGTACGCCCTTCGCTGCGCCAATCCCTTACGCGATGCCCACTTTGCCTGCTTCGGCATTGCCCCGCGCCAGCACCGGCACCAGCGCCGCGCCGGTATGGCTGGCCGCGTTGCGCGACAAGGCCTCCGGATCGGCCGCGCCGACAATGGTGCCGCCGCCCGCACCGCCTTCGGGCCCAAGGTCGATGATCCAGTCGGCCTCGGCAATCACGTCGAGGTCATGCTCGATCACCACCACGCTGTGCCCGCCGTCCGTGAGCCGGTGCAGCACGCGGATCAGGCGCGCCACGTCGGCCATATGCAGGCCCACGGTGGGCTCGTCCAGCACGTACAGCGTATGCGGCGCCTTCTGGCCGCGGCGCGTGATGTCATCGCGCACCTTGCTCAGTTCAGTCACCAGCTTGATGCGCTGCGCCTCGCCGCCGGACAGCGTTGGCGACGGCTGGCCCAGCGTCAGGTAGCCCAGGCCCACGTCCTTCATCAGCTGCAGCGGATGCGCGATGTTCGACATGGCCGAGAAGAACTCCACCGCCTCGTCGATCTCCATCGTCAGCACGTCGCCGATATTCTTGCCGCGCCAGGTGACCGCCAGGGTCTCGGGGTTGAAGCGCTGGCCGTGGCAGACATCGCACAGCACCTTCACGTCCGGCAGGAAGCTCATGCCGATAGTGCGCACGCCCTGCCCTTCGCAAGCCGGGCAGCGCCCGTCGCCGGTGTTGAACGAGAAACGCGACGCCGTGTAGCCGCGTGCGCGCGCTTCCAGCGTATCGGCAAAGAGGCGGCGAATGGTGTCCCACACGCCGATATAGGTGGCCGGGCACGAGCGCGGCGTCTTGCCGATCGGGGTCTGGTCCACTTCCAGCACGCGGTCGATCGATTCCCAGCCGGTGACGGCGTCGCAGCCATGCCAGTTGTGCTCGACATTGAGCGGCTTCCTGGCGGTTGACTTCGCTGCCTTGGCCTCATCCTTCGCAGCGTTGCGCGCGCGCCGGGTCGCCGGCGACGACAGCACGGAGCGGCCCACCGCATCGAGCAGGTTGGTCATCAGCACATCGCGCGCCAGCGTGGACTTGCCCGATCCGGACACGCCGGTGATCGCCACCAGCCGCGACAGCGGAATGCGCGCCGTCACCTTGCGCAGGTTATGCAGCGATGCGCCATGCACGGTCAGCCATTCCGGCGGATCGGCGGGCTTGCCGGCGGCGCCGGGCTTCACCTTGCGCCTTGCCTGCAGCGGATGGATGATCGGGTGCGCCAGGAACTGCCCGGTGGTGGAGTCCGGCGCCGCGGACAGGTCGGCCACACCGCCCTGTGCCACCAGCGTGCCGCCGCGTTTGCCCGCACCGGGGCCGATATCGATGATGTGGTCGGCACGGCGGATGGTGTCTTCATCATGCTCGACCACCACCAGCGTATTGCCCTTGTCGCCCAGCTTGCGCAGCGCATCCAGCAGGATCTGGTTGTCGCGCGGATGCAGGCCGATGGTAGGCTCGTCCAGCACGTAGCAGACGCCCTGCAGATTGCTGCCCAGCTGCGCGGCCAGACGGATGCGCTGGGCCTCGCCGCCAGACAGGCTTGGCGCGGCACGGTCCAGGCTCAGGTAGCCCAGCCCCACTTCCTCCAGGAACTGCAGGCGGCTGCCGATCTCGCTGATGACATCGCGGGCGATCTCGGCATCGCGCCCCGTGAGGTGCAGGCCATCGACCCAGCGGCGGGTATCGGACACGGTCCACTGCGCCACGTCGACGATGGCATTCTCGTGGAAGGTCACCGCGCGCGCGACCAGGTTCAGACGCGTGCCGTGGCAGTCCGGGCACGGCGTATCGACCACGCCTTCGGGCTCCTGCTCTTCGGACGGCAGGCTCTGCTCGCGGCCGCGGTTGTCTTCCGCCAGCACGGTATCGTCGAACGCCGCGCGCTGCTCGCGCGTCAGTGCCAGCCCGGTGCCCACGCAGGTGGTGCACCAGCCGTGCTTGCTGTTGTACGAGAACATGCGCGGATCCAGCTCAGGATAGCTGGTGCCGCACACCGGGCAGGCGCGCTTGGTCGAGAACACCTTGACCTCGCCCACGTGCGCGGTGCCGCCGTTGTGCATGGCGTCGTGCAGGCCGTCCAGCGGCGCCAGCAGGTGCATCACGCCCTTGCCGGCCTCCAGCGTCTGCGCCAGCAGCGCGCGCAGCTCGGCCTCGTTCTCCGGCGAGACCACCAGGTCGCCTACCGGCAGCTCGATGGTGTGCTCGCGGAAGCGGTCCAGCCGCGGCCACGGGTCGACCGGCAGGAATTCGCCATCGACACGCAGGTGCGTATTGCCGCGCGCCTTGGCCCATTTGGCCAGGTCGGTATAGACGCCCTTGCGGTTGACCACCAGTGGCGCCAGCAGCCCCACGTGCTGGCCGCGATGGTCGCGCAGCAGCTGGGCGGCGATGGACTCCGGACTCTGCGAGGTCACCGGTGCACCGTCATGCACGCAATGCTGGACACCCAGCTTGACGTACAGCAGGCGCAGGAAGTGCCAGACTTCGGAAGTGGTCGCCACCGTGCTCTTGCGGCCGCCGCGCGACAGGCGCTGCTCGATCGCCACCGTGGGCGGGATGCCGTAGACCGCATCCACCTCGGGCCGGCCCGCCGGCTGCACGATGGAGCGGGCGTAGGCATTGAGCGACTCCAGATAGCGGCGCTGGCCTTCGTGGAACAGGATGTCGAAGGCCAGCGTCGACTTGCCCGATCCGGACACACCGGTGACCACGTTGAACTTGCCGTGCGGGATATCGACGTTGAGCGCCTTCAGGTTGTGCTCATGCGCATTGACGATGCGCACCACGTCCTCGCCCTCCACCTCGCGGCGGGCGCGCCGTGCCTGCAGCGCGGCCTGCAGTGGCACGCCTTCGATCTCGGCGCGCTCGGCGGCCAGCGTGCCGGCTTCGCCCAGCGCCGCGTCATAGTGGATCAGCGCCTTGCCGGTATGCGATTCAACGCAGCGCTTCACGTCTTCCGGGGTGCCGGTGCAGACCACGCGCCCGCCGGTGTCGCCGCCCTCGGGGCCAAGGTCGATCAGCCAGTCCGCGGCGCGGATCACGTCCAGGTTGTGCTCGATCACGATCAGCGAATGGCCGCCGTCCAGCAGCTTGCCGAAGGCGCCCATCAGCTTGGCGATATCGTCGAAGTGCAGGCCCGTGGTCGGCTCGTCGAACATGAAGAGCCGGCGCGGGATGGCGCTGGGCCGGGTCCGCGACGGCGTTGCCTGCGCCGCTTCGGCGAGGAAGCCGGCCAGCTTCAGGCGCTGCGCCTCGCCGCCCGACAGCGTCGGCACCGGCTGGCCCAGCTTCATGTATTCCAGGCCAACATCGACGATGGGCTGCAGCACGCGCAGCACCGCGGGGTCGGCGGCAAAGCAGGCGGCGGCTTCGCTGACGGTCAGCTCCAGCACGTCGGCAATGCTCAGCAAGCGCGGCGGCTGGCCGGCGGCGGCGCGCTCGATCTTCACTTCCAGCACTTCGGGGCGATAGCGGGTGCCGTCGCAATCCGGGCAGCGCAGGTAGACATCGCTCAGGAACTGCATCTCGACATGCTCGAAGCCCGAGCCGCCGCAGGTCGGGCAACGCCCGTCTCCCGAGTTGAAGCTGAAGGTGCCCGCGGTATAGCTGCGCTGCAGCGCTATCGGGGCCTTGGCGAAGATCTTGCGGATCTCGTCGAACGCGCCCACGTAGCTGGCCGGGTTGGAGCGCGCGGTCTTGCCGATCGGCGACTGGTCGACAAAGACCACATCGCCGACCAGGTCGGCGCCGGTCAGCTTGCGGAAGGCGCCCGGCGACTCGGTGGCCTTGCCAAAGTGCCGCGCCATGGCCGGATGCAGCACGTCCTGCAACAGCGTGGACTTGCCCGAACCTGACACGCCGGTCACGCACACCAGCCGCTGCAGCGGGATCTCGACCGTGACGTCCTGCAGGTTGTGCTCGGTGGCGCCTTCCAGCACGATGCGCGGCAGCGTGGCATCCACCGGCCGGCGCTGCCAGTGCGAGGCATCGGCCACGCGGCGGCGCCCGCCCAGGTATTCGCCGGTCAGCGTGCCGGCATTGCGGATATCCGCCGGGGTGCCGTCGAAGATGATATTGCCGCCGCGCTCGCCGGGGCCCGGGCCCATGTCGATCAGTCGGTCGGCAGCCAGCATCACGGACGGATCGTGCTCCACCACCACCAGCGTGTTGCCCGCATCGCGCAGCCGGTGCATGGCCTCGACAATGCGGTTCAGGTCGCGCGGGTGCAGGCCGATGCTGGGCTCATCCAGCACGAACAAGGTGTTGACCAGCGAGGTGCCCAGCGCCGTGGTCAGGTTGATGCGCTGCACCTCGCCGCCGGACAGCGTGCGGCTCTGGCGGTCCAGCGTCAGGTAGCCCAAACCCACGTCGCACAGGTATTTCAGGCGCGTGCGCACCTCGGCCAGCAGCAGCTTGAGGGCATCGTCCAGCATCGCGCTGGGCAGGGTCAGTCCGTCGAAGAAACGGCGGATGCGCTCGATCGGCAGCAGCATCAGGTCATGCACGGTCAGGCCGGGCAGCGCCTCAAGCTGGGTGCGGTCCCAGTCCACCCCGCGCGGCAGGAAGCGGCGCGGCGGCGCCAGCACGGCATCGGCATTGTCCTTCGAGCCCAGGCGCCACAGCAGCGACTCGGTCTTCAGGCGTGCGCCGCCGCAGGTTTCGCACGGCGTGTAGCTGCGGTACTTCGACAGCAGCACGCGGATGTGCATCTTGTAGGCCTTCGACTCCAGGTAGTTGAAGAACCGCATCACGCCGTACCAGTGCTTGTTCCACTGGCCGGTCCAGTCCGGCGAGCCATGGATGACCCAGTGGCGCTCGGCCTCGGTCATCTCCGCCCAGGGGGTGTCGCGCGGGATGCCGGCCTTGGCCGCGTAGCGCATCAGGTCGTCCTGGCACTCCTTCCACGCCGGGGTCTGCATCGGCTTGATCGCACCGCCGCGCAGCGTCTTGCGCGCGTCGGGGATCACCAGGCCAAGATCGACGCCGATCACGCGGCCGAAGCCGCGGCAGGTCTCGCACGCGCCGTAGGCGGAGTTGAACGAGAACAGCGCCGGCTGCGGGTCGGCATAGCGCAGGTCGCTGTCCGGGCTGTGCAGGCCGGTGGAAAAGCGCCATACGGGGCCTTCGTCGCCGTCAGCCAGCACATAGATGTTGACGCGGCCGCCGCCGCGCTTGAGCGAAGCTTCGATCGCCTCCACCACGCGCACCTTCTCGGCATTGCCGATGCGGAAGCGGTCCGCCACCACATCGAGCAGCTTGCGTGCGCCGGTGGGCGACTGGACCACGCGCTGCGCCTGCACGCGCGTATAGCCGCTGACGGACAACCATTGCTGGACCTCTTCATCCGTTGCGGACTCGGGCAGCTCGACCGGGAAGGTCACCACGAGCCGCGCATCGTGATGCGGCTGGCCCTCGGCCGTGCGCGCCAGCAGCTCGGCGTAGATGGTTTCGGGCGAGTCATGGCGCACCGGCAGCGCGGTCTGCTTGTCGAACAGCTCCGCCGCGCGCGCGTAGAGCAGCTTCAGGTGGTCGTTCAGCTCCGTCATCGTGCCCACCGTCGAACGCGAGCTGCGCACCGGGTTGGTCTGGTCGATGGCGATGGCGGGCGGCACCCCGTCCACGCGATCCACCTGGGGCCGGTCCATCCGGTCCAGGAACTGGCGGGCGTAGGCGCTGAAGGTCTCGACGTAGCGGCGCTGGCCTTCGGCATAGAGCGTGTCGAACACCAGGCTGGACTTGCCCGAGCCGGACGGCCCGGTCACCACGGTCATCTCGCCGGGTCGCAGGTCGAGATCGACATTCTTGAGGTTGTGCTGGCGGGCGCCGCGAATGCGGATTAGCTGCTTGCTCGACACGATTTCTCTTTTCGAATCAGGACGTTAAGGAGGGGACGGGGGGCGGCCCGACCACTGTACATCCATACAGTCTATCAGGTTGGAAAAGAATTGGTATCGATCACGTCGCTCGGAATCAGACCAGTGACGGTGCGGCGCGAGAGGCGAACGGCTTTCATGGACGTTCGCGCCAGGCCCAATGCCTGACTTTCGCTGTGTTGCTATTTATCGATTACCGATATACGATATGATCCAGTCATTCAGATGTTCCGACACCGCTGAGCTGTTCGCGGGTCGTTGTGTACCACGCTTCGGCAATATCCGCGCCGTGGCCGAACGCAAGCTGCGGCTGCTGCAGAGAGCGTCGACGCTGGAGTTCCTGCGCTCCCCGCCGGGCAATCGCCTGCAGCTGCTGACGGGCGACCGCAAAGGCCGCTACAGCATCCGCATCAACGAACAGTGGCGAATCTGCTTCATCTGGACCCACGACGGCCCCGCGGCCGTTGAGATCATCGACTATCACTGAGGAAGACAGACATGGTTCGCTTCAAAGACGGCATGCGTCCCATCCACCCGGGCGAAATCCTGCGCGAAGATTTCCTGGTACCGCTCAATATGAGCGCCAACGCCCTGGCCCTCGCGCTGCGCGTGACCGCGGCGCGCATCAACGACATCGTCCGCGAGCAACGTGGCATCACGCCGGACACCGCCCTGCGCCTGGCGCGCTATTTTGGCGGCGATGCGCAGTCGTGGATGAACCTGCAGCTGGACTATGACCTGAAGGTCGCGCAGCGCGACCACGGCGAGCGGATCATGGCGGAAGTGGCGCCGCGCAATGCGGCGGCGGCCGGTCAACCGGCTGCGGAAAAGTAGAGAACGGTGTTGCCGGGGCGACGCTGCCCACGCCACCCCGGGCCATCACCCTATCGCATCAGCGTTTCCGCCAGCGCCCGGAAAGCGCGGAACGTGATCGGATTGTTGGCCGCGTTGCCGGCCACGGGGTGCGACGCGTATCGCACGATGGTCAGCTCGGCCTTGGGGTCGATATAGATGCGCTGGCCATGGATGCCGGCGGCCTGGAACATGCCGTGGCTATCGTGCGAGACCCACCACATGTCGCGATAGCTCCAGCCTGGCAGCACCGGCGCACTGGCCGACCTGGCAAACTGGTCCCGGTCGCCGCCGCCGCGGATATCCGCGACGACCGAGGCCGGAATGATCTGCTTGCCGTTGAAGCGCCCGTTGCCGCGGATGGTCTCGCCAAAGCGCGCGAGGTCGCGCAGCGTGGTGTTCAGCCCGCCGCCGCCCGACTCTGTGCCGATGCTGTCCACGGTGAAGTACGCATCCTGCTCCGCGCCCATCGGTTGCCAGATCCGTTCCGAGAGCAGCTTGGCCAGCGACTGGCCCGAGGCCCTGCGCACGATCCACGCCAGCACCTCGGCATTGACCGTCTTGTAGGCAAACACAGCATTGTGGTCGCCGTCCTTCTGCAGGGTCTTCAGGAAGTCATAGAAGCTCCCCGGGCCGCTGTAGCCCGCCGGGCGGGCCAGCATGCCACCCGCACGCGCGTAGTCCCACACCTCTGCCTTGGGATTGGCATAGTCCTCGGAGTAGCGCACGCCGATGGTCATGTCCATGACCTGCCGCACCGTGGCGTCACCATAGGCCGTGCCAGCCAGTTCGGGCAGGTAGCGCGTCACCGGTGCTGCCGGGTCGAGCTTGCCGTCGGCCGCAAGCATCGCGGCCAGCGTGCCGACGAATGACTTCGTGACCGACATCGCGATATGGGGCGTGTGCCCGTCGAGCGCGCCGAAATAGCGCTCATAGATGACCTTGCCCTTGTGCATCACCAGGATGCCGTCGGTGTAGGTCAGCGCCAGCATCTCGTCGAAGGTCCGGCGGGTGCCGTCCGCGTCGGTGAACGGCACCGAGCCGATATCCCGTTCCGCACGCGGCAGCGCGCTGGCCGGGCCGGCGCCGCGCCAGACGGACGCGGTCGGCACCAGTTCACGGATATGCGAGAACAGCCAGCGATTGCGCGGGAACTTGTCCGCGCCCGGCGTATGCGTGATCAGCCTGTCCGGCGGCGGGGGGAAGCCCTGCATCCAGCCCAGGCGGTTCGGATCGCTGTCCAGCGCGGCGACCAGGGTCGGCGCCGCGGCTGCCGGGGCGGCCGCACTCCCGGCGGTGCTGCCGGCGCTCTGGCTCCAGGCCGGCAGGCTGGCCGCGCACAGCACCATGCATGCCAGGCGGCGCCAGGGGCGCGAGGATTCCGGATAGGTCTTCAACGACATGCTGTCTCCTTGTTTTGTTTTGATTGAGGGATTGCCGCCCGCGGGCTAGCCCGCCTGCGCATCCGCGCTCTGCTGGTGCTCGATCAAGGCCGCGGTCAGCTTGTCGATGCAGCGGTCCAGCGTCTGCACTTCCGCTTCCGTCAGCACAGAGAGGAACATCTTCTCCAGCACGTCGCCGCGCTGGTACGTCTGCGCGACCAGTGCTTCCCCCGCCGCTGTCAGGTAAAGGTTCAGCTGCCTGGCGTCGGCCTCGCCGACTTCACGGCGCAGCAGGCCCCGCTTTGCCAGCGCGGTGACCAGCTTGGAAGTCACCGTTTTCTCCAGCAGCACCAGTTCGATCAGGCGCGTCAGCGTCAGGCCCGGCTCCAGCCCGGCAAAACGCAGCACGCGCAACTCCCGCAGGCCGATGCCGAACTCGCGCTCGTAAAAGCCGGTGGCGGAACTCTTGGTCATTTCGCAGAGGCGGTTCAGGCGGAATGACATGAATTCCAGGATGGAATCGGTGGTGCTGGCAGTGTTGGACATGGGAACGGGTGGTCAGGCGGCCAATAGATTCTATGAGCAATAGTTTCCATGAGCAACTAACTAAGGGTAAGTACGGTTCCACGCGCGATCGCCGGGCAAAAGAAAAGGCCCGCCCCAGGATTCCTGGCAGCGGGCCGGTCCAGGCAGCGCGGCGGCTTCAGCGCTCAACCGCGATCAGTCAAGCAGATGCCCCATGCGCGTGCGCTTGGTGGCCAGGTACTTCTCGTTCTCGGCGTTGGACGGCACGATGTGGCGCAGTTGCTCGGTGACGGTGATGCCGGCCTTCTCGAGCGCGGCGGCCTTGAGCGGATTGTTGCTCATCAGGCGCACGGACTTGACACCCCACTGGTGCAGCAGGTCGGCGGCAAAGGCGTAGTTGCGCGCGTCGATCTCCTGGCCCAGGGCCAGGTTGGCGTCGACCGTGTCGAGCCCGCCGTCTTGCAGGCGGTAGGCGCGGATCTTCTCGGCCAGGCCAATGCCGCGGCCTTCATGCCCGCGCAGGTACAGCAGGATGCCGCGGCCTTCGGCGGCGATCTTTTCCATCGCGAGCTCGAGCTGCGGGCCGCAGTCGCACCGGCAGGAACCGAAGACGTCGCCGGTCAGGCATTCGGAATGCATGCGGATCAGGACGTCATCGCCCGTCACATCGCCCACGCTGAGGGCCAGGTGTTCGATGCCTGAATCGGCGCCCTTGAAGGCGTGCGCCGTAAAGTCGCCGAATCGCGTCGGCAGGCGCGCCGAGTCGATCAGCTCAATTTCTGTGTCATTCATACCGGAATTCGTGGTCAAAAGGCGGGGGCGCGGCCCGGCACCGCCGACATTATGAGCGGAATTGCGCCTTCGCGCTCGGATTCCCCGCCGTGGCGGGGCGGGACAGCCGTCGGTGAAGTCCTACACCAGTACGCGCGATCCACTTATGCAGCCGCTTCAAGCGGGTCGGTAGACTCGGTTTACAGGACATCGCCGGAGCCGTTCCAGGCATCCGAAGCGCATTGCGCATCACCTGACGACGGCCCTCGGCCCCAGCAGGAGCAGGCCATGACCGGTAATCCCTTGAACCCTGAGCAAGCCAGTACCAGGATCGCAGCACTGTTCGACACCAAATCGGCAGCCAGCGACGCCGCCGAACGGGTCTGCCATGAGGCCCACCTCAGGCGCGGGCAGGTGCGGCTGGTGCATCCATACGAGGCACACTTCGGCCGCAAGCTGGAGCCCGAGAACGATGCCATCGCGCGCACCGCGGTGCGCTCGCACCTGATGATGAGTGCGCTGGGCGCGGTGATCGGGCTGGCCATTGTCGGCATCCTGCACCGGCAGGAGGTCGAGGCCGTCATGGACAGCCCGGGCCTCGCCACCGGGGCGGCCCTCTTCCTGGGCGTGGTGTTCGGCATGCTGCTGGCGGGGCTGATGACCGCACGGCCGGACCACCAACTGGTGATTACACCGGTGCGTGAGGCCGTGCAGCATGGCCGCTGGGCGCTACTGGTACACCCGACCACGCCGCAGCAATGCAACGAGGCCCTGCGCGCGCTGCGCCACACCACCGCCGAGGTGCTCAGAACAGCCTGATCAACCTGATCAGGGCTCGACCGAAGTCTCGCGCTTGAGCGTGCGCAGCACAAAGGTCGAGCGGCTGTGGCGCAGGCCAGGCAGCTTGTAGAGCTTGTGCCGCAGGAACTCCTCATAGCCCAGGGTCCCCGCCACGGCGACCTTGATCAGGTAGTCATATTCGCCCGTCAGCAAGTGGGCCTCCATCACCTCAGGCAATTCCGCCAGGGCCTTGCCGAAGCGGTAGAGCATGTCGTCGTCATGCCGCTCCAGCGTGACCTCGATCAGCACGGTATCGGGCAAGCCCAGCGCCTTCTGGTTCAGCAGCGCGGCGTAGCCTTCGATCACCCCGCTTTCTTCCAGCGCGCGCACGCGGTTCCAGCAGGGCGTGGCCGACAGGCCGACTTGCTCGGCCAGCCGCGCATTGGACAGGCGGCCATCGCGCCGCAGTTCACGCAGGATGCGCCGGTCGGTGTCGTCGAGTTTGGGCGGCTGTGCCATCGCAATAGCTCACAAAAAAAGAAACATCCATCGATTCTGCCATAGATGGATGTTTATCCTCCAATACAAGCCATACCGGAGAAAATAGAGAAGCCAATTTTGCGCAGCGGCTGGTAAATTTACCTTATCGAACGACCTGCCGGAAACGACACATGCCAGCCACCACCCTCCCCACCCTGCGCCTCTCGCTGCGACTCGAAACCTCCGACCTGTTCGGCGCCATGGAATGGGTGCTGGCCAATGCGCGCCGTACCGGCCTGGCGCCGGCGCAACTCAGCTTCGACGCCGCGCAGCAGGCCGTGCTGCATGCCACCCTGACGGCGGAGGATGCCGGCCTGCTGTGGCTGTTCCTGCGCCGCCTCGACAATGGTTTCGACGTGGAACTGCTGTTTGCCGACGTGGATGACCCGGACAGCGACGCCGTGGCCGACCCGGCCCCGCGCGCCGCCACGCGCCGCACCGACAGCGAACTCGCGCTGACCGCCTGATACCGGCCCCTCTGCGGGCTACGCGGCCTGCGGCAGCAGCTCGATCCCATCGAGCTGCGCCGCGCACGTATCGCGCACGATCGAGACAAAGTCCGCCACATAGGGCCGGCGCGCCATCGCCGCCGGCACCGTGGCGTAGAGCTCGCTCCACAACCCTCTGGCACCGATGCGCTTGGCCAGCACGTAGTCGTGGTCGACGTAGTTCTTCACGCCCCAGTTGGGCAGCGCCGCCACGCCGCGGCGGCTGGCTACCAGCTGCAGCACCGCCACCGTCAGTTCCGCCGTGCGCCGTTCCAGGTGGATGCCCGCGGGCTCCAGCACCTCGCGGATCAGGTCGATGCGCTGCTCGGGCACCGGATAAGTAATCAGCGTTTCGCCGGCCAGGTCCCCGGCTTCGATGCGGCGCTTGTTGCGCAGCCGGTGTTCATTGGCGATGACCGCCAGGATCTCGAAGCGGAACAGCGGCGCGACCTCCAGGCCGCGCCGGGCCGCCGGCTGCGAGCCGATCACCATGTCGGCGCGGCCGTCGCTGAGCAGCGCGATCGGGTCGGCGTGGAAGCCAGCCACCAGGTCCACCTCCACTTCCGGCCAGCGGCGGCGGAACTCATCCATCACCGGCATCAGCCAGTCGAAGCAGGTATGGCATTCCAGCACCACGCGCAGCTCGCCGCGGGTGTCGCCCTTGAGCCGTTCAATATCGCGGTCGGCGGCGCTGACCGCGGCCAGCACCTCGCGCGCCAGCGCCAGCAGGCGTTCGCCCGCCGGCGTGAAGCGCAGCCCCTGGCGCGTGCGGTCGAACAGCGGCAGCCCGTAGTGCGATTCGATCGCCTTGATCTGGTGCGACAGCGCTGACTGGCTGACATGCACGCGCTCGGCCGCGGTGGCCAGCTTGCCGGACTCGGCAATCGCCACCAGCGAGCGCAAATGGCGGACTTCGATCATGCCGTGCCCCCAACCTGCCGCCCGCCCGTCTTGATATGAAATCCATTCATATGTTGTTTAAAACTTGTCGCTTGATTCATTTTACGGGCAAACCGACACTGTGCGCCAGACATCTTCCGGAGCAACATCCATGGCACGCACCCATATCCTCGGCTTTCCCCGCATCGGCGAACGCCGCGAACTGAAATTTGCGCAAGAAGCGTTCTGGCGCGGCGATCGCACCGAGGCCGAGCTGCGCGACGTAGCCGCGCAACTGCGCCGCCGCCACTGGCAGCTGCAGGCCGACCGCGGCCTGGACACGGTCGCCACCGGCGACTTTGCCTATTACGACCAGATGCTGAGCCTGACCGCGCTGCTGGGCGCGCTGCCGCGCCGCTTCGGCTTCGATCCGGCACAGCTCACGCTGACGCAGTACTTCGAGCTGGCGCGCGGCAACCGCGAGCAGCCGGCCATGGAAATGACCAAGTGGTTCGACACCAACTACCACTACCTGGTCCCCGAACTGGACGCCGAGACCACGTTCGAAGGCGGCCCGGCATGGTTCTTCGAGGAAGCCGATGAGGCGCTGGCGCTTGGCCTGCGCGCCCGCCCGGTGCTGATCGGGCCGGTCACCTACCTGTGGCTGTCCAAGAGCCATGTGGCGGGTTTCGACCGCCTGACGCTGCTGCCGCAACTGCTGCAGGGCTATCGCCGCATCCTCGGCCAGCTCAAGGCGCGCGGCATCGAATGGGTGCAGATCGACGAGCCGGCGTTGTGCCTGGACCTGGAGCCGGCCTGGCTCGACGCTTTCGACACCGCCTACGCTGCCTTGCGCGAAGCCGGCCCCAAGCTGCTGCTGGCCACCTATTTCGACACCGCCGCCGACCATGCGCAGCGCGCCGCCGCCCTGCCGGTCGATGGCTTCCATATCGACCTGGTGCGGGCGCCGGAACAGCTGGCAACGTGGCAGGCCGCGCTGCCCGCGCGCGCGGTGCTGTCGCTGGGCGTGATCGACGGCCGCAACATCTGGCGCACCGACCTGCGCCGGGTGCTGGACACGCTGCGCCCGGTGCAGGCCGCGCTGGGCGAGCGCCTGTGGCTGGCACCGTCGTGCTCGCTGCTGCATGTGCCGGTCACGCTCGCGCATGAAGTGCGCCTCGATGCCGAGCTGAAGTCGTGGCTCGCCTTCGCCACCGAAAAGCTCGACGAGCTGTCCGTGCTGGCCCGCGCGCTGAATCAAGGCGACGCCGCCGTCGCCGAAGCGCTGGCAGCATCCGACGCCGCGCAGGCCTCGCGCCGCGCCTCGCGCCGGGTGGTCAACCCGCGTGTGCAGCAGCGGCTGGCAGCCGTGAGCGACGGGATGGCCAACCGCGCCAGCCCCTTTGCCGAGCGCATCGAGCGCCAGCGCCAGGCGCTGCAGCTGCCGCTGTTGCCGACCACCACGATCGGCTCGTTCCCGCAGACCGTCGCCATCCGCCAGACCCGCGCCGCCTTCAAGCGCGGCGAGATCGGCGCGCTCGAATACCTGGAACGCATCCGTGCCGAGATCGCCGTGGCCGTGCGCAAGCAGGAAGCACTGGGGCTGGACGTGCTGGTGCACGGCGAAGCCGAGCGCAACGACATGGTCGAGTACTTCGGCGAGCAGCTGTGCGGCTACGGCTTTACCGAGAACGGCTGGGTGCAGAGCTATGGCTCGCGCTGCGTCAAGCCGCCGGTGATCTACGGCGATGTGTACCGGCCCGAGCCGATGACGGTCGATACCGCCCGCTATGCGCAATCGCTGACCGAGCGGCCGATGAAGGGCATGCTCACCGGCCCCATCACCATGCTCCAGTGGTCCTTCGTGCGCGACGACCAGCCGCGTGCCACCACCGCGCGCCAGCTCGCCCTGGCCATCCGCGATGAAGTGTGCGACCTGGAGCAGGCCGGCATCCGCGTGATCCAGATCGACGAACCCGCGCTGCGCGAAGGCCTGCCGCTGCGCCGCGCCGACTGGGATGCCTACCTGGACTGGGCCGTCACCGCCTTCCGGCTGTCGGCCAGCGGCGTGCAGGACCAGACCCAGATCCACACCCATATGTGCTATGCCGAGTTCAACGACATCCTGCCCGCCATCGCGGCCATGGACGCGGACGTGATCACCATCGAGACCTCGCGCTCGGCGATGGAACTGCTGGAAGGCTTTGGCGACTTCGACTACCCGAACGAGATCGGGCCGGGCGTCTACGACATCCACTCGCCGCGCGTGCCGTCGGTGCAGGCCATGGAGCGGCTGCTGGACCGCGCCTGTGAGGTGGTGCCGCCGCAGCGGCTGTGGGTCAACCCGGACTGCGGCCTGAAGACGCGCGGCTGGGAAGAGACCGAAGCAGCGCTGGCCAATATGGTCAGCGCGGCCCGCGCGCTGCGCGAGCGCCTGTCGGCGCCGGAGGTGACGGCCTGGACGCGCGTCACCCGGACGGCAGCGGCCGGCACCGCGGCGGTGCCGCACGCCACCGGCGCCTGCACCGCCTGCGCCACGCACGCACACTGATGCGCCCGCCGGGCGCCGGGATGCCCCGGCAATAAAGAAGGCCGCATGCCTGTCAGGGCATGCGGCCATGTTGCGCACCAGAGCGGCTGGCCGCGTTGGCCGTGCCTCAGTCCACCTGCATCACCGCCGGCGGCATCCAGTTGCCGTCCAGCAGCACCTGCTCCGGCCAGTACGCGCGCAGCATCATGTTCAGGCCATCGGGCGGCGCCGGCAGCCAGTTCGCTACCTTGGCGCCGGCCGGGCGCTCGTGCTGGATATAGATATCGAGCGAGCCGTCGCGGTTGTAGCGCAGTCGGTCGCGGCTGCCGACGGCGTAGCGCTGGATCGGATTGGGAATGAACGCCTGCCGGTCGTTGTACAGCGTCAGCGACCAGAACGCGCGCGCCGGCGGCAGCTGGTCCTTGTCGAAATGCAGCACATAGCGCGCCCCGCCCTGCAGCGGCTTGCCGTTGGCATCCGTGCGGGTGGAGGCGTAGATCGCGTCTTCGGGCAGGTTGGCACCCAGGCCCACCCACGCGGTCACCGCGCGGCGGCTGTAGCTGGTGCCATAGGTGCCCAGGTCGCGATGCATGACCCAGCCGTTGCCGGCATCGGCATTACCCTTGCGCGCGCCCTGCACGATGGCCGCCAGCGCCGCGGTGGCGCCCTCCTGCACCGCGCGTGCGGTGGAGGGCTCCATCACCGTGGTCTTGAACGGCACCCCAACGGTGATGCCCATGCGGTGGAGCTTGTCGACCATGGCGGCATCGGCGGGCGCCGGCGGATTGGCCGGCAGCAAGGCGGCAAAGCGCGTGAAGAAGGCCTGCGCATCCATTGCCGCCACCTGCTCCACGGGCGAGCTTTCGGTGTCGATGGCCGTGGGCCGCGGCGCAGCCTTGTCGGGCACGCGGCGCCCGCCACCCCAGGCCGACAACGGCGTCAGCCGGTACTGGTCCTGCAGCCGGTGCACCGCCGGGAAGTCCTGCTTGCCATTGGCCTGCGTGCGGCCGATCAGCCAGACCATCGACGTGGGCGAGCGGATCTCCTGCATGCCCTTGGGCAGCGTGCCGCGCCAGTCAGGCCCGGTGATGACGAAATTGCCGCGGCGGGTGCCGGTGGTGCGCTTGCCGGGCGACGCGAACACATTGGTCCACGCATCCATCAGCGGCATCAGGTAGTAGCGCCCTTGCGTATCGGGCACCGACAGGATGACCGGCTCCCTGGACAGGTCGAGCCAGGCCGACGAATACAGCGTGTCGGCATTGGGGCTGACCACGTCGGTGAAGCTTGCGTCCGGGAAGGTGCGCTTGTGGCTGAAGGTATTGACCGGCGTGCGCAGCGTCATCAGCTCGCGCGTCACGTCCATCAGCACCATCGGATAGGCGAAGGTGAAGACCTCGGCCGACAAGGCCTTCATGGCCTGGTCGGACGGCGCTTGCTCGGCGACTGCCGGGCTGGCCCCGTGATCCGGCGCGGAGGCACAGCCGGACAGCATGACGGCGAGCGTGACCGCACTCGCCAGTTGACGAAAGGATGGCTTCATGACCCCGTTTTCCCAGTGTTTTTGCGGCTTTTCGGGCGTTGCGGCTATGACTGCCGGCATGTCGTCCCGAAGGCGCATCTATTCCGTGCGAATCTTGTCCCGCGCGCCGGTGACCTGTCAATTCCTCTGAAGTCGGGAAGCGAGGGCAAGCGCACCGAACGCCAGCGGCATCGGTCATGGGTGAATCATAAAGCACTCTGAGGGGTGATGAAAGCCGCACCCATGGCTGCGGCCGGGATCTTTCCCCGCTCAAGCCTC
Organism: Cupriavidus sp. CP313; assembly: GCF_054072015.1. Classification (NCBI taxonomy): domain Bacteria; kingdom Pseudomonadati; phylum Pseudomonadota; class Betaproteobacteria; order Burkholderiales; family Burkholderiaceae; genus Cupriavidus; species Cupriavidus sp. CP313. The sequence continues at coordinate 54,279 of NZ_JBSVZB010000023.1, forward strand.
AGCGCGTCAGGAAATCCAGCACCACCTTGCTGAACGCCTCGGCCTGCTCCAGGTTAGAGATATGTGCGGCCTCCAGCTCGACATAGTGGGCGCCCGGGATCGTCTGCGCCAGGAACACGCCATCGCGCGGCGGCGTGGGCAGGTCGCCCGAGCCGGCGATGACCAGCGTCGGCGTGGCGATCTTTTCGATTTCTGCGCGCAGGTCGGCATCGCGCACGGCCAGGCAGTTGGCCGCATAGCCCGCGGCCGGGCTGGCACTGAGCATGGCGCGCAGCGATGCCACCAGCCCCGGATGCGCGGCCGCGTACGGCGGGGTGATCCATTTGTCGACCACCGCGGCCGCGATCGATGCCACGCCGTCGCGCTCGACCGCCGCGGCGCGGTTGGTCCAGTTCTCCGGCGGGCCGATATAGGCAGCCGTATTGCACAGCACCAGCTTCCGCAGCCGCGGGCCATGGTTCAGGGCCAGCCACATGCCAGTGATGCCACCCATCGACAAGCCGCAGAAACTGGCCTCGCCGATGCCAAGGTGATCGAGCAGCGCGATCACGTCGCCGCCGAGTTGCGCGATGCTGTACGGACCCGCCGGCACCGACGACTCGCCATGGCCGCGCGTGTCATAGCGCAGCACGCGGAAGTGCTGGCTGAAGGCCGCCACCTGCGGCTCCCACATGCTGAAGCTGGTGCCCAGCGAATTGGACAGCACCAGCACCGGCAGGTGCTCGGCGCCATCGAGGCGGTAATGCAGTCGGACGTTGGCGAGGTCGGCGTATGGCATGGCGTTTGGCTCAGGATCAGGGGGCTGGGTGGCAGGCGCTCAGTTCGGCGCGATGGCCGAACCGTGTTGCGCCAGCGGCGTGACCTTGATCTCCATGTACGGGTACAGCGGCAGCGCGGTCAGCAGCGTGTGCAGTTCGTCGTTGTCGCCGACATCAAAAATGCTGACGTTGGCGTACTGGCCCACCACGCGCCACAGGTGGCGCCACTTGCCTTCGCGCTGCAGGCGCTGCGACATGGCCTTCTCGTCGGCCTTGAGCTGCTCGACCAGCTGCGGATCGAGCGATGCGGGAATCTTGACGGTCATTTCGGCCATGAACAACATGGGGTCTCCTTGTCTGGGGGTACGGTGGGATGGAGGCAGCGTGGGCTGCCTCGTCAAAGATGGCGCACGCCGTCGAGATAGGCCTTGCGCCAGCGCACGATGCGCACCTCCGCAAACAGGCCCGCCTGCGTGAACGGATCGGCGTCGATGAATTGCTGTGCCGCGTCGCGGGTGTCGACATCGACGATGTAGATGCCGCCGCCGGCGTCCGAGCCATCGTCGTTGAGCTTGGCGCCGCAGGCCAGCAGCAGCGCCTTGTTCGCTTCCAGGTAATCCAGGTGGCTGGCGCGGGTGGCCTGGCGCACGTGCTGGTGATTGGGCTTGTCGACGGTTTCGATCAGGTACGGCATGGCGGTCCTCCTGTCAGCGGCACGCTGGCCGCGGGTCAAAGTCAGGCAATCTGCGCGCCCCACAGCAGCAGCGCGGCAATGTAGATCAGGCCCACCCAGAACATCATGATCACGGTGTAGCCCATCACGTCCTTCAGGTTCAGCTTGGACAGCGCCAGCGCCGGCAATATCCAGAACGGCTGCACCAGGTCGTTCCAGGCATTGCCGAGCATCACCGACATCGAAGTCTGGCTGACCGAGCTGTTGATGGCCTTGGCCGCATCGACCATGAACGGGCCCTGGATCATCCAGTGGCCACCGCCCGAGGGCGCGAAGAAGTTGATCACGAACGAGCTGAGCAGCCCCCAGAACGGCAGCGTCTGCGGCGTGGCGATATCCACGAACACGCGCGAGATCGTATCCACCAGCCCCGAGCCGGCCATGATCGCCATGATGCCTGCATAGAACGGATACTGCAGGATGATGCCGGAAATGGTCTTGATGCCTTCGTTCAGCTTGGCCACGTAGTTGACCGGCGTGCCCAGCAGCAGCACGCCCGCGAACAGGATCAGGAAGTTGATCAGGTTCAGGTCGAGCGAGCCGCCCTGCGTGAAGTAGATGACCGCGTAGGCCATGCCGCACAGGCCGATGGCCAGGCTCAGGATGCGGCTGTTGTTCAGGCGCGCGGCCAGGGTGTTCTCGCCGCCCATGCTGTGGGCCGAGCCGGTCTCGGCCTGCGCGGGTTCCTGGTCGCGGCGGATCTCCACGACATCGGCCGGGTTGCGCGGATGCAGCCAGGCATTGAGCAGCGGCAGCGTGACGATCACCGCCAGGCTGGTCAACAGCATCGGCGTGGAGAAGATGGTTTCAGACAGCGGGATCACGCCCATCAGCTTTTCCATCGGGTGGCCCGGGGTGGAGATCAGCACCGGGATGCTGGCCGACAGGCCCAGCCCGTACAGGGTGAAGCCGCTGTACGCGGCCGCGATGATCAGCGGGTAATGCACGCCACGGACCTTCAGCGCCAGCTTCCTGGCGATGATGCCGCCGATCACCAGCCCGAAGCCCCAGTTCAGGTAGCTGCCGATGCCGCCCACCAGCGTGGCGACGATCACCGCGGTGCGCGGCGAGTGCACTGCGCTGACGATGCGGTCGAGCATGCGGTCAGTGAACGGCGCGGTGGCCAGCACATAGCCCATCGCCAGGATCACCGCCATCTGCGTGGTGAATGCCAGCAGGTTCCAGAACCCCTTGCCCCAGCTGGCGATCACGGCCGGCGCTGCCTGCCCTTGCACCGTCACCGCCAGCGCCATCGTCAGCAAGGTCAGGCCGATGGCAAATACAAAGGGATCCGGCAGGTACCGGCGCATGAGTTCGGTGAAGAACCCGGCGATCTTGCTCATAGTTTCCTTGTCTCCAGTGTCAGCCAAAGTTACGCCATTAGAACTACAGTTCTATATGCGAACTTCGCAAATATGCGTGGCTATGCTAATGGCCGGTCGACCGGTAGGTCAAGGAAATGGGGAAGCGCGATTACCGTCGTTTCGCGCAACAATTATGGAGTTTGCCGCCTGGCATTTTCAGCGCAGCCGCCCTGCAATGCGGCCGATCGGCAGGATCAATAGCGCATCTGCACATCGTCGACCTTGCCCGTACGCGCGTTGTACAGGCAGGCATAGTGGAAGCCGATCGCCGACGAACTGTCGTCAGGCTCGAACACGCCTTCACCATTGACCGAGGTCTGCGCATTGGGGCGCAGGTAGTACTGCTCGCGGTCGGCCATCAGCATCACGCTGCCGGGCTGCGGGTAGCGGCGCTTGAGGGCTTCCGCCACGGCCGGCTCGCAGGCAGTGGACGCGGCCCTGGATGCGGCTTGTGGATCGACGGTGATGCGGGTAGTGGCCGGGGGCACAGGGCGCGGTGCCATCTGCGGCGGCGTTTCGCAGGCGGCCAGCAGGCACACCAGCGGCAGGCACAGGCAAGAAGCTCGGATCACGCGGACCTCCTCCGAAGAGGGCGCCGGCAACGGCACCCCAAAAAGTGAAGCGGAGCTATCAGGTTACTGCCTCTGGCCGGAAAAGCCAAAGCCGGCGCGCCCCGGCAGCCCGGCAATCCCCGCCGATAGCGAATCTTTGAACGCGGCTAAACTATGGCTCGCGGCAGCGCCCCGGGTTCCGGCCAGGTGCGCGCCGCCAGCACAACCATGATGCCGACACAATGACAACCACAGAGACAAGCGGCAACCGCACTGCCACCCCTGCCCCCCTGCTGCGCACCGCCGCCAGCCTGCTCGTCGTGCGCGATGCGCCGGCCGGCATGGAAGTGCTGCTGGTACGCCGCGTCGAACGCGCCAACGACCGCAGCAGCGGCGCCTACGTTTTCCCCGGCGGCACGCTCGACGCGCAGGACAAGGCCCTGCACGCGCATGCCCACGGCCTGGACGACGCTCTTGCCAGCGAACGCCTGGGCCTGCCGGCCAGCGGCCTGGACTTCTACCTGGCCGCCTTGCGCGAATGCTATGAAGAGGCCGGCCTGCTGTTTGCCTGCGACCGCGACGGGCGCCTGCAGTCGCCGCACCAGCTCGACGCCGCCGGGAAGGCGCTGCTGCGCGAAGCAGTGCAGCGCGGCGGCCCCGGCCTGGCCCACGCTTGCGAGCAACTGGGCCTGCGCCTGGCGGCCGACCGGCTCGCCTATCACAGCTACTGGCTGACGCCGCCCGGCCTGCCCAAGCGTTTCGATACGCGCTTCTTTGTCGCCATCGCCCCCGAAGGCCAGGTGGCCGTGCCCGACGGCACCGAGATCGTGGAGCACCGCTGGATCCGCCCCGGCGAAGCCGCCGATCCCGCCAACGGCCTGCCGCTGCTGCACGTCACGCGCCGCACGCTGAGCTCGATCGCACAGTTTGAGAGCGCCGCGGCCTGCTTCGCCTATTTCTCGCAGCTGCGCGGCATTGCCTGCATCATGCCGCGGCTGGCCACCGGCGCGGCCGGCGTGCGCCCGGTGATGCCCAACGAGCCGTGCTACGCCGAGATCGGCCGCATCGATCCCGACGGCAACACGCACGGCCGTTATGAACTGGCACCGGGCGTGCCGGTACGGCTGTCCGAGCGCGTCTGGCGCGTGACCGCCAACAACGGCAGCGTGATGACGGGCCCGGGCACCAACACCTACCTGGTAGGCGGCGGCGCGCGCAATGAATGGGCCGTGATCGATCCGGGCCCGGACGACGGCGAGCACGTGCGCGCCATCCTTGCTGCCGCGCCCGGTCCGATCCGCTGGATCCTCGCCACGCATACCCACCTGGACCATTCGCCCGCGGCCGCCGTGCTGCAGGCCGCCACCGGCGCCACGGTGCTCGGGCGTGCCGCGCCAGCCGGCCAGTGGCAGGACGCCAGCTTCGAACCACAGCGCGAACTGGACCACGGCGAGCGCCTTGCCATCACTGAGGACTGCACCCTGCGCGTGTGCCACACGCCGGGCCACGCCTCGAACCACCTCTGCTACCTGCTGGAAGAAGAAAAGACACTCTTCACCGGCGACCACGTGATGCAGGGTTCGACCGTCGTCATCGGCCCGCCCGATGGCGATATGCGCGCCTACCTGGACTCGCTCGCAGCGCTGCAGGACGAGGACCTCGACTGGCTGGCGCCGGGGCATGGCTTCCTGATCGCGCGCCCGCAGGACGCCATCCGCATCCTGGTCCGGCACCGGCTGCAGCGCGAGGCCAAGGTCGCTGCCGCGCTGCGCGAACTGGGCCCGGCACCGATCAGCGAGCTGGTCCTGCGCGTCTACGACGATGTGCCGCCGCGCATGCATCCGGTCGCGCAGCGATCGCTGCTGGCGCACCTGCTCAAGCTGCGCGATGACGGCAAGGCGCAGGAAGCGGACGGCATCTGGTCGGAAGCCACGGCGTAGCGCCGGCGCGGGCATCGGGGCCAGTTGAAGTTTTTTGGCGGGGGGCTTGCGCAAACCAGAAATTGCGCTACAATGGCGCCTCTCGTGTGCGGCTGTAGCTCAGTTGGATAGAGTACTTGGCTACGAACCAAGGGGTCGTGGGTTCGAATCCTGCCAGCCGCGCCACCTATGCAGAAAGAAAAAGGGCTTCCGTTTCCGGAAGCCCTTTTTTCATTGCGGCGCTCGCATTTGGCGCCACCCTCCCTGTACCACCCTACCACCGATAGCGCGCCCCGACCGTTCCGCCCGGGTTGCGCCCCGCCCTCACCTTGAACCACAGCTTCATGCCGGTCGACGTATTGCCATGCGCGCCGATGTTGAAGGAGAACAGCCCGCGCAGCAGGTCGGCATCGATCTTGGTGCCGTTGATGTTGATGACCTGCTTGCGGCTGTCCTGCCACCAGTCTGCTTCGACGAAGGGATAGATGCCGGCCAGCCGCGTCGGCTGCGCGCCGTACAGGCGCACGCCGATACCGGCGGCGCTGGCATCGCCGGGCATGGCTTGCATCGGCATGCCGGAGACGGGAGACATGCCGGGCTGGTAGGCCAGCTGCAAGCGCGGCTGGATGGTCAGCCCGCCTGCGCGCGGCACCACGGCATCGACGGCCAGCGCCATGGTGCGCACGTGACTGTCGACAAAACCGCCTGCGGTGGTGATGTCGTCCAGGTGCAGCGACACCCGGCGCGGGCGCTCGGCCATGGCGGCGGTTTCACGGTCCACCGCGGCAAGGCCGGGAGCATCGTCATCGGGCCCGGGGCCCATGGCAAGCGTTAACGCGGATGGGGACGACGGCGACAGCGCGGCATACTCGACGGTGACGGGCTCGGCGGGCGTGGCGGACCAGGCAGGAGAAACGGTATCGGCAACCAGCAGATCAGGCACGTCGGCCATGGCGGGCTGCCCGGGTTGCGCCTGCAGCGGCTGGTCCCAGCCGGAGACGCCATGACTTTCCGGAACGGCGTCATCTGCATGGGCCAGTGCACACATCAGCATGGCCAGGATGACGCTGTACTGCAGGTGATGCAGGACCATGCCGGGGTGCGCGGCACATGCGTGCCACCCGGGGCAAGTCCCCGCCTCCCTCTCTCTCGATGACAAGACCGTAGTCATGGCAACCACCTTCGGACGTTATATGTGCCTGCCCGATGAGCTTGAGCATAGGTCAAATGCCCTGCCAGCGTTAGCCGGGAATGTTCGGCCGCGCGCGCGCCGTGCGGCGCTGTCGGTGAGCAAATTTGGCCGGGCCGCAGCGCCTTTTCGTCAATAATGGCGGCAATGACAAATCTTGCAGACATGGCCCGGCATGCTGCTGCCGGGAGCAAACCTTATGGCCTTGTGGCGACGTGCGCGCCGGCGTGAGTCCGAACCCGGGGGCATGGCGCCGCCGGCCGGACGCAGCCGCAGCCTGAAGCGCAAGCTGGCGATCGCCACCGCGGTCGGCGGGCTCTGTACCCTGGTGCTCGCCGCGCTGGTGATGGCCCGCTCGTATGGCGACTTCACCTCGGCGCGGCAGAACCTGTACGACATCTCGGCGTACCGCGAGCTGCTGGAGGCCGCCAACGTGCTGTCCGCGGAACGCGGACCGGCCAACAGCGTGCTGGGAGAGCCACCCTCGCCCCACACCCCCGCGCGTGAACGCCTGCAAGCCTTCCGCGCCCACAGCGACGCCGCGCTGGCGCGCCTGGCCGCGCCGCCACCGGCACCCTTCGGCCTGCACCACCACCACCTGCCGCCGCTGATGGTCGAGCGCGTGCGCGAACGCCTGGCGCGGGCGCGGGCCGAGATCGACGAACTCGCCGGGCGCCCGCGCCAGGACCGCGACATGGACGAGATCCGCCATGCCATCGAAAGCATGTTTGAGGTCGTGGACGCGCTGCAGCCGGCCATCGCCTGGCAGGTGCGCGAACTCTCCGCCTGCGACGACGGCCTGGCGGCGCCGGCGCTGACCGGCAGGATGCTGGGCGACCTGCGCGAGTATGGCGGGCGCATCGCCTCGCAGATCATGGCGCCCGTGGCGGCGCGCCAGCCGATGCCGGTGCAGAGCCTGGTGGATGCCACGCGCTCGCGCGGCCGGCTGCTGGAGCTATGGCAGCTGGCGGGGCCGGCGTACAACATGTTCGGCGCCGTGCCCGCGCTGGAGCAGGCATACGCCGACGCCGGCCATCAGTTCTTCGGCCAGGGCCTGGCCATGATCGACAGCCTGGTTGCGCAGGGCCGCGTGTCGGGCCATTACTCGATGACGCCGACGGAGCTGACCAACCGCTATGTGCGCACGCTGGAGCCGCTGGAGCGGCTGCGCAGCGTATTCCTGGACGAGGTGGTCGCGCATTTCACCGCAACGCGCGCACAGGCGCTGCGCGAGCTGACGGCCGCGTGCGGCACGTCGGCGCTGATCCTTGCCGTGCTGGGCTACGTGCTGGTGTTCACGCAGCGCTCGGTGTTCCTGCCGCTGCTGCGCGCCGGCGACGAAGTGATCGGCCTGGCCGAGGCGCGCGGCCACCCGCACTACGCTGCGCCAGCGGCGTCCACCAGGCCGGCGGCGGAGATGCGGCGCCTGTTCGATGCCATCGAGATCCTGCGCCGCAAGCTGCGCGAGCGCGCCTCGCTGACCGCGCAACTGGAACACCAGGCGCGTACCGACAGCCTGACCGGGCTGCTGAACCGGCGCGCGCTGGAGTTGGTGGCCGCGCAGTACGCGGCACACGACAGCGCCAGCCTGGTGCTGATCGACGTGGACCGCTTCAAGCAGATCAACGACCGCCATGGCCATGCCGCCGGCGACCAGGTGCTGCGCGACCTCGCTGCGATGATGCGCGCGCTGGTGCCGCCCGAAGGCGTGCTGGCACGCTTCGGCGGCGAGGAGTTCGCGCTGCTGCTGCCGCACGGCAGGCCGGGTGAGGCCGCCGCGCTGGCCGAAGCCCTGCGCGCGGAAGTCGCGTCCCGCCCGGTCTACCTGTCGGGCAGCACCCAGCTGCGCGTCCCTGCCAGCTTCGGCGTGGCCATCGGGCGCGGCGGCGAGCGTCACTGGCAGCGGCTATTCGGCGCGGCCGACGCGGCCATGTACCGCGCCAAGGCCGAAGGGCGCAATTGCGTGCGCGAGGCACAGCGCGAGGAAGGGGTGGCAACCGGCTGAACCAGGCCGGCCCCGGAACCAGCACCGAAACGATGGACGAAAAAAAACCCGCATCGCTGCGGGTTTATTCAAGATAACCGAGGCTGGTGCCTCGGTATCGAATGGCGGTGCCCGGAAAGAACTCGGTCGTTCAGGCCGGGCTGAAATGAAGAAAGGCTCGCTTGCGCGAGCCTTTCCGAATATTGGTGCCCAGAAGAGGACTCGAACCTCCACAGTGTTGCCACCGCTAGGACCTGAACCTAGTGCGTCTACCAATTCCGCCATCTGGGCTTCGTTTCGCTGCATTGCTGCTGCGATGCGAAGAAAGAAATTATGCCGAGCACAACAAGGACTGTCAACACCCTGACGCAAAAAATTTGTGCGCCCTATTGCCCGCCGCCGCGCCGCAGAAAGTCCACCTGCGCCGGCCGGCCAGGCAGGTCCAGCGCGGCCATCGCCGGGGGCATGCTGGCGATGGTCTTGCCGGCACGCAGCACCCGCAGCCGCGTGGCGCGCAGGCGGATCGCCTCCACCGGGTCGCGCGCCTGCAGCAGCACCAGGTCGGCGCGGCAGCCAGGCGCCACGCCGTAGCCGTCCAGCCCCAGGATCTGCGCGGGCGTGGCGGTCACCGCGGCGAAGCAGGCGCGCATGGCCTCCTGCCCGGTCATCTGCGCGACATGCAGCCCCATGTGCGCCACTTCCAGCATGTCGCCGGAGCCCAGGCTGTACCACGGATCCATCACGCAATCGTGGCCGAACGCCACCGGCACGCCGGCAGCCAGCAACTCCGGCACACGCGTCATGCCGCGGCGCCGGGGATAGGTATCGTGCCGCCCCTGCAGCGTGATGTTGATCAGCGGATTGGCGATCGCCGCCACGCCGGCCTCGCGCATCAGCGGGATCAGCTTGGACACGTAGTAGTTGTCCATCGAATGCATCGAGGTCAGGTGCGAGCCCGCCACCCTGCCCTGCAGGCCGAGCCGCACGGACTCGCTGGCCAGCGTCTCGATATGGCGCGACAGCGGGTCGTCGCTCTCGTCGCAATGCATGTCGACGCGCAGGCCGCGGTCCGCCGCCAGCTCGCACAGCAGCCGGACCGATTCGGCGCCCTGCGCCATGGTGCGCTCGAAATGCGGGATGCCGCCGACCACGTCGACGCCCATGTCCAGCGCGCGCTTCAGGTTGCCCAGCGCGCCGGGCGCGCGCAGCACCCCGTCCTGCGGGAACGCCACCAGCTGCAGGTCCAGGTAGGGACGCACGCGCTCGCGCACGTGCAGCAGCGCCTCCACCGCCAGCAGCCGTGGATCGCACACGTCCACATGCGAGCGGATCGCCAGCATCCCGCGCGCCACCGCCCAGTCGCAATAGGCCAGTGCGCGCTCGACCAGCGCTTCCTGCGTCAGCATCGGCTTGAGCTCGCCCCACAGCGCAATGCCTTCGAGCAGCGTGCCCGACTGGTTCACGCGCGGCAGCCCGTACGACAGCGTGGCGTCCATATGGAAGTGCGCATCGACGAACGGCGGCGTCACCAGCTGGCCGGCCGCATCGATCTCCTCGGCGGCGCGCGCGGCCAGTGCCGGCTCAACCGCGGCGATGCGGCCTGCGGCAATGCCGATATCGATGTCGGTGCGCCCGTCGGGCAGGTTGCAGTGCCGCAGGATCAGGTCGAGCATGGGGGTCTCTCAGGCAGGAGGCACGGCGATGTTCTCACGGCACCGGCGCCGGCGCCACGGTGCGCGGCTCCGGTCGTCATGCGCGCCGGTCGGGCGCCGCGGGCTCGGGGTCGAGGCCGCAGCCGCGCAGCAACAGCGCCACCAGGTGCTCGGTGGCCTGCGCATAGTCCTGCTGCTCCAGCTGGCTGACGCCGAGCACCGCGCATACCTGCGACTCGAAATCCGCATAGGTCTGCGTGGCCGCCCAGATCGTGAAGAACAGGTGCTGCGGATCGACCGGCGCCATCTGGCCGCGATCGATCCACTGCTGCACCACCGCGGCCTTGCGCGACACCAGTTCGCGCAGCACCTGCCGCAGGACCTCGCCGATCTCATGCGCGCCGTGCAGCAGTTCGTTGGCAAATACGCGCGATGCATCCGGATGACTGGCCGACAGCCGCATCTTGGCGCGGATGTATTGTTCCAGCGCCACCTGCGGCGGCAGCTCGGCGCGGATGATGTCGGTCTCCGACAGCCACAGCTGCAGCGTATGCGCCAGCACGGCGCGGTACAGCGCCTGCTTGGTGCGGAAGTAGTAATGCAGGTTGGACTTGGGCACGCCGGCGCGCACCGCGATCTCGGCCATGGTGGCGCCGGCAAAGCCCGCGCGCGCAAAGACATGCTCGGCCGCGTGCAGGATCATGGCCTGGTTCTCCTGCCGGATGCGCCCGCCCGGGGCATCGCACGCGGGCAGCGGGCGCCGCGCCGCGGCGCTGGCGTGCGTGTCCATCAGCGCGTGCCGTAGAGGCGGTCGCCAGCGTCGCCCAGCCCGGGCACGATATAGCCGTGCTCGTTGAGCGTGTCGTCGATGGCCGCGGTGACGATGCCGACCTCAGGGTGCGCCGCGCGCAGCGCGCGCAGCCCGGGGCGCGAGGCGATCAGGCACACGTATTTCATGGTGGTGACGCCGGCCTCTTTCAGGCGGTTCAGCGCGGCGATGGCCGAGTTGCCGGTGGCCAGCATCGGGTCCACCACGATCACCATGCGCTCGTGGATGTCTTCCGGCATCTTGAAGTAGTACTCGATCGGCTCCAGTGTCTCGGGGTCGCGGTACAGGCCGATATGCCCGACGCGCGCCGCCGGCAGCAGCTCCAGCATGCCGTCGATAAAGCCGTTGCCCGCGCGCAGGATCGACACCAGGCACAGCTTCTTGCCGGACAGCACCCGCGACTGCATCGGCGCGATCGGCGTGCGGATGGCGATGGTCTCCATGGCCAGGTCGCGCGTGGCTTCGTAGGTCAGCAACTGGCTGATTTCGCGCACCAGCCGGCGAAAGTTGTCGGTGGTGGTCTCCTCGCTGCGCGCCAGGGTGACCTTGTGCTGCACCAGCGGGTGGTTGACGACCAGCACGCCGGGCAGGCCGGCAGCATCGGCATCGAGTGGGTCAACAGCGGGAACAGCGGACATGTCGTTCATGGTGACGCTCCTGATGCCACGTTTCACATGCAATGCCTGCCAGCAACGTCGGCCGCCTGGCGGCCGACGTGCTCAGAACACGGTGCCGTCGCTGATGATGGCGAACGGCGGCGCGCCACCCGGGCGCCGCTTGGCGGCAATGCGGCGCCCCGCCGCCCAGGTGCCGCCTTCCAGCACGCGCGCCAGCGGGAAATTTTCTTCCTGCAAGCCAAGCGCCTGGCGCACGCCGTCGGCCACCAGGTCCAGGCCGGTCACCGTCAGCGCGCGCCATTCGACGATCACGGGCTCATCCACCGCATGCGGCACGGCGGCAAAGCCGGGGTCGCGCGGCACCATCAGCTCGAAGTCGTAGAGCAGGCCGCCGTTGCGGTATTCGGGCAGGCCCGTCAGCGCATCCAGCCCGGTCACGGTCAGGCCGGCGTCTTCCAGCGGCTCCAGCAGCGAATAGGTCAGCCATTGCGTGAGCTTGTGGAACGGCACCAGCCCGCCCGGCGCGGCCGGATGCCGCCAGCAGTCGCCCAGCGACACGCCTTCGACAATGATCCGCCCCGGCCATACCGGCCCCAGGCCGACCAGCAGCGTGCGCAGCAGGAAGCTGGCGTCGAGCTGCCCGTTGACCGCATGTGCCTTCAGGTAGTCGTACAGATTGCCCAGCCGCGCCGGCCGGCCGAACAGCGCCGGGGTCGCCTCCATCACCTCGCCGAGGCGGCGCAGCAGCCCGGCGCGGCCTTCCAGCCCCACCAGCGGGTTGTGCTGCGCGACCTGGAAGGCGTGGGCGATGCTGTCGGCATCGATGCGCTGCAGCCGCTCGGCGTCCGCGCGCAGCGGATCGCCCGGCGCGGCCGAGAAGCCGCCGCGCGCGAACAGGACGAAGCTGGCCACGCCAAGCCCTTCCGAGCGCGTCAGCACCAGGTCGCTGGCCGGATCGCGGTAACGCCAGTCAGGGCCGGCGCCGGCATCCAGCAGTACGCTTGGAATCACCAGGTCGATGCCGATGCGGGCGCGCTCCTCGCGGTGCTCGGGCCCGCTCAGCGCGGCACGCTCGCACAGCACCTGCCAGCGGTCCGCGCGCTGGTCGACGCCGCCGCTTTCAAAATGGCGCCAGCGGCTGTGGTACGGCACCTGCAGGTCCGGATAGCGCTGGCGGATGGTGCTGGCGACATAGTCGGCAATGGCATGCACGCGGTCCGGATGCCAGGTGAAAAGTTCGGACGCGCCGCTGGCCACGTGTTCGGTGACCGCCGCGCAATGCGTGCGCACCGCCTCGGCACACAGCAGCGCCGAAGCGGGGTGCCCTTCCGGCACCGGGCTCAGCCAGCCGGCACCCGGCCGCATCTCGTTACCTGTGCCCTGGCGGTCCATGCCGGGCTTGCCATCCTCGGGAAACATCGTCATTCGTTCAACCCCCTGCCCTTTGCCAGGGCCAGTTCGTTCGCATCCGGCGGCGTGTAGTGCGTAAAGTAGCCGGCGGCCACCTTGGCATCGATCTCGACACGGGCATCGGCGGGGATCAGGGCCTCGGGGATGGCCACCTGCTCGACCACCTCGATGCCCTGCGCCACCAGCGCGCCATGCTTCATGTTGCTCATCGACGCCCAGCGGTCGATGCGGCGGATGCCCAGCCAGTGGAACACATCCGGCATCAGCTCCTGGAAACGCATGTCCTGCACGCCTGCCACGCATTCGGTGCGGGCAAAGTAAGTCTCGGCGCGGTCGCCGCCCACCTGCCGCTTGCGGGCGTTGTAGACCAGGAACTTGGTCACCTCGCCCAGCGCGCGGCCCTCCTTGCGGTTGTAGACCACCAGCCCGACACCGCCCTGCTGCGCCATCTCGATGCACACCTCGATGCCATGTGCCAGATATGGCCGGCAGGTACAGATGTCTGACCCGAACACATCCGATCCGTTGCATTCATCGTGCACGCGGCACGCCACACGGGTCTCGGGCTTGCCCAGCTGGCTGACGTCGCCGAAGAAGTACAGCGTCATGCCGCCGATGGGCGGCAGGAACACCTTCAGGTCCGGCCGCGTCACCAGTTCCGGGAACATGCCGCCGGTCTGCTCGAACAGGCTGCGGCGCAGCACGCTTTCCTTGATGCCGAAACGGGCCGCCAGCCCGGGCAGGTACCAGACCGGGTCGACCGCCGCCTTGGTCACGCGCACGTCGCCATTGGCATGGAGGATGTCGCCATCGGGCTTGAGCCGGCCGGCCGCGATGGCCGAAAGCAGCTCCGGCATGTTGATATGCGCGCGGGTGACGGCAATGGTCGGGCGGATATCCACGCCGGCCGCGATGCGGTCGGCAAACACGGTGGAGACCAGGTGGCCCCAGGGATCCAGCGAAACTATTTTCTCCGGGTCGCCCCACTGCGGATGCGGGCCGATGGCCTCCGCCGGCGCGGTATCGGTCAGGTCGGTGCGATGGTCGCGCTGCAATGCGCCCGCGGCAACCGCCAGGGCCCGGTAGATGGCGTAGGCGCCAGCGTGAGTGCCGATCACATTGCGCTGCGCCGGATTCGCCAGGCTGGCGATGACCGGCCCGCGCTCGGCCGCCGTGGGGGCGCCCCAGTGGATAGGCTCGGCCGGCTTGTCGCGGCGTGCGTGCGAGGTGAGGACGATATGGTCGGACATGGCACCCTCGGTTCCCGATGGAATCCTGACCAAATGGTCAGGTTTACGATTCCATACTAGGCAACCTTCATGCCATCACCCAATGCCCGTTTACGCGAGTGTTGCTGCAATGTGTATGGCACCGAACCCAAGTCCGCGCGGGCGGCATGCACGCATGGCGTGCCGGCGGCGTGACATGGCGGGTGCACACGCACCAACAGGAAGCGGCCCACGGCCATGCTGGTGCGCCGCCGCCCGGGGCAGGCCGCACCACCGCTGCGCGGCAGTGCCTGCAAGCGTTACACGCTCGGCCGGCTGGCCGGGTCGCGGCCGTTGCCCAGCAGCGCACGCAGCGCCGCCAACGGCTGGGCGCTTTCGATGTAGCGATAGAACAGCGCGCCGGCCACATTGCTGAGTGCCCACGCGGCAACCATGCCGAGCGCGTTCAGCACCGGCTGGCCCGGCGCCAGGTTCGACACCAGCGCGTTGACCAGCAGGCAAACCGGAAAGTGAACCAGGAACACCGAATAGGAAATGCGCCCGAAGAAGCCGACCACGCGCGCCCGCGGCCAGCGCTCCAGCCAGCCGCCGCGGCGCGCCACCGCCAGCAGCAGCGCAGTGGCGAGCGCCACCGCGATGCGCAGCCGGAAATCCACCGCCAGCGCCGCCAGCGCCACCGCGCCGATGACCAGCAGCGGCAACACCGGGCGGCCGGGGTTGGAAGCCCAGTAGGCCAGCGCCCCCATGCCATAGGCGCCGAAGAAGTACACGGCCCAGATATCCCACGCGGCATCGCGGTTGAACCAGAACAGCGACGCCACCGCCACCAGTGCCACGATGCCGATGCTGGCCCCGGCACCCGCCGGCGCTTTCCCGCGCGCCACGGCGCGCGCGGCCCACAGCGTGCCTAGCAGCAGCGCAAACAGCTGCAGGTCGATGGCGACGTACCAGACCCCGGCAGAGAGCGCATCGACATCGAGCACGTTATGCAGCAGCGTCACGTGCGCCAGGAACTGCAGCAGGCCGGGCGGCGCGGGGATCGAGTCGTGCACCATCCATTGGCGCGCCAGGGCGGCACCGGCAATGCTGAGCAGCAGCGCCGCCGCAAAGGGCAGCACCAGCTTCTGGTAGCGCCGCCACAGCACCAGCAGCGGATGCTGGCTGATCTCCAGCCGGCCATGCGGCGCCAGGCTGCGCGCGGCGAGGAAACCGCTGACCACCAGGAAGACCTGCACGGCGATTCGCGCGTAGTCGTACAGCCAGTCCACCAGCCCCGGGGCCAGCCGATACGCGGTATCGGACATCGGGCCATAGAAGGCCAGGTGATGGAGCACGATCAACTGGGCGCTGACCGCTTTCAGGGCGTCGATGCACGGCAGGCGCGACGGACGGGGGCTCATTGTTATAGGAATGTTTCAATTGCCACGGAAGGCGCGATTCTACCTGCTTGCACCGACTCTAATATGGCGCATACGCCACTACCTATGGATTCGTTACACACTGCCCCCGCTTGTTGCGAGTTTGCACGCACATGGCTTCATGTCTTAACTAGCAGCGCCTCTAAAGATCTCCCCCGCCAGGTCGCCACTACATTTGACCAGCCTCCCGCGCCGGCCCTTATGCGCCGGTAGCCTAAGCTAGAGGCAGGATTGCCACCTGGGGCCCGCTTATGCAACACCGCACGCTCTTCCCCCGCACCGGTCACGCCTTCCGTTGCGGCTTAGCTGAGTGCTCCCTCATCGCCCTTCTGGCCGCGGCCTTGGCGGGATGCGAGGGAGTCCCGCGGGATACCGCAGCAACACCGCCACCGCCCCGTCAGCCGATTACGTCCAGCGACGACGTGTACCCCGCCCCGACCACGGTGCGCGACACGCGACCTGCGGCGCGCACTCCGTAGGCGGCATTTGCCGGCCGCGCCCCAGCAACCGCGGCCTGATTAGCCGGCCGAGCGCTGCAAGCGCATCGATACCGAAAAGCTGTCTGCGGGATGCACCGTGACCGAGACTTCAAACGTCTCGCCCGCCGCATCCATATAGCGGCGCACGATCTTCAGCGCGGCAGCGCCAGGCTCCAGCCTGAGCGCGTCAGCGACGCGCCGGTCGCCGACGGCAACCGCGCGCACATCCTGGTAGATCTCGGCGATCTGTCGGTCATAGCGTGACTCGATCAGCGCGCTGACCAGCGTGTCGGGCGACTCCCGCACCATGTCGCCGATCTCCGCATAGGCAGGGTCCACGTAGACATCGGTCCACGCCATCGGTGTGCCGTCCTTACCGCCATCCATGCGCAGGCTGGAGATGCGCAGCCAACGCGCACCGGGCGCGCAGCCGATTTCCGCCGCGACGGCGGCAGGCGCGGCGACCTCCTCGACCGACTGCACCACGCGCAGGTGCTCCGCACCGAACTGCACCAGGTCATCCACCGACGCCAGCGACGGCCGGAACACCGGCCGCGGCCTGGCCGATTCCACCCGCGTGCCCACGTTCTTGCGCCGCGACACCAGTCCCAGCTGCTGCAACTCCTGCAGCACCGCACGGATGGTGTAGCGGCTGGCCTGGTACTGCCCGCACAGCTCGAATTCGGTGGGCAGCAGCGATCCGACCGCGTAGCGGCCGGTGGTGATCCCCTCGATAAGTTGCCTGCTGATCTCTGCTGGATTGGATTTGTTCATGACCGCCTGCCGCGTCACAACCATTGGACGCGGGTTAACCCTCATTTGCTAAATATGTTCGAACATATTTAATGCTGAATATGTTCGAACATATTACCGGACTGCCCCTTTCCCCTCAAGGTAGCACCATGACCCTGTTCTCTGCCCCCACCGCCAGCACCGTCGTTGATTCCATCCTGTTCCGCGATGCCTTCGGCACCGCCAAGATGCGCCAGATTTTCTCCGATGTGGCGCTGATCCAGCGCTATATCGACGTCGAGGTCGGGCTCGCCAGGGCCGAGGCCAGGGTCGGCGTGATCCCGGCGGAAGCAGCCGAGGTCATCGCCCGCGAATCGCGCCTGCAGCGCATCGACTTCGACCACATGCGCGAGGAGACCGACATTGTCGGCTATCCGATCCTGCCGCTGGTGCACCAGCTGGTGGCGATGTGCGGCGAGGCCGGGCGCTACGTGCACTGGGGCGCCACCACGCAAGACATCATGGACACCGCGGTCGCGCTGCAGGTGCGCGACGCGCTCGACAGCATCGACGCCGATATTCGCGAACTGCGCGGCATCCTGGCCGACCTGGCAGTGAAGCATCGCGACACCCCGATGGCGGGCCGCACCCACCTGCAGCAGGCGCTGCCGGTCACCTTCGGCTACAAGGTGGCGATCTGGCTGGCCATGTTCGACCGCCACCAGCAGCGCCTGGCAGAACTGCGCCCGCGCGTGGCCGTGGTTGAATTCGCCGGCGCCGCCGGCACGCTGGCGTCGCTGGGCGGACAAGGCGACAACAAGGGCTTCGCCGTGCAGGAGGCACTGGCTGAAGAACTGGGACTGGGCGTTCCCGCCACCACCTGGCACGTGGCGCGCGACGGCTTTGCCGAGGCAGTGAACCTGCTCGCACTGATCACCGGCTCGCTCGGCAAGATCGCGCTCGACATCATGATCATGGCGTCGACCGAGTTCGCCGAGGTCTACGAGCCCTTCGTCAAGGGCCGTGGCGCCAGCAGCACCATGCCGCAGAAGCGCAACCCGATCTCCAGCGAGCTGATGCTGGCGGCCTCCAAGGCGGTGCGCCAGCACGCCGGCCTGATGGTCGACGCGATGGTGCAGGACTTCGAGCGCGCCACCGGCCCCTGGCATGCGGAATGGATCGCCATCCCCGAGAGCTTCATCCTGAGCGCCGGCGCGCTGCACCAGGCCAAGTTCGCGCTCGGCGGCCTGGTCGTCGATGAAGCCCGCATGAAGCACAACCTGGGCATCTCCAACGGCCTGATCGTGGCCGAGGCCGTGATGATGGGCATGGCGCCGCATATCGGCCGCCAGCAGGCGCACGACGTGGTCTACGACGCCTGCCGCACCGTCAACGAACACGGCGGCACGCTGGCCGACGCGCTCGCCGCGCTGCCAGAGGTCACCCAACACTTTGACCGCGCCGCCATCGACCGCATGACCGACCCGGTCAACTACCTCGGCCTCGCGCCGCAGATGGTCGACCGCGCCATCGCCTTGTCCAAGCAATCCGCAGCCTGAAACCGCAGACCAGTCGCCCGGCATGCCGCTGAACAAGGCGCAGGCGATCTGCCATCACAAGTACACCGACACAGGAGACAAACCCCATGAACCCCATCAGCAAGCTGGCCGCGTGCGCGGCACTGGCCATCGCCACGGCGGCGGCCGCTACCCCAGCGTTCGCCCAGGCCTGGCCGACCAAGCCGATCACCTGGATCGTCCCGTTCGCCGCCGGCGGCCCGACCGACGCGCTGGCGCGCACCATTGCCGAGCGCGTCTCGCGCGAGGTCGGCCAGTCGATCATCATCGAGAACTCGCCGGGCGCCGGCGGCACCGTCGGCGCAGCCAAGGCGGCGCGCGCGCCGGCTGACGGCTACACCATGCTGGTGGGGCACATGGGCTACATGGGCGCGGCCCCCGCGCTGTACAAGAAGCTGCCCTACGATCCGGTCAAGGATTTTGCGCCGGTGTTCCGCTTCCCGGATACGCCGATGGTGCTGATGGTGCGCAAGGACCATCCCGCCAAGGACGTGCGCGCGCTGGTCGAGTACGGCAAGAAAAACCCGGGCAAGCTCAATATCAGCAACGCCGGCATGGGCTCCACCTCGCACCTGGTGGCAGCGCTGTTCGCCGCGTCGGCGGGTATGCAGGTGTCGCTGGTGCCGTACAAGGGCGCCGGCCCCGCGCTGATCGACGTGATCGGCGGGCAGGTGGATGGCATGTTCGACCAGACCAATACCGCGCTGCCGCAGATCACCGAGTCCAAGGTGCGGCCGCTGGCGGTGACCTCGGCCACCCGCGTGGCGCAGCTCAAGGATGTGCCCACGCTGGCGGAGTCGGGGCTGCCCGGCTTTGAAGCCAGCACGTGGTATGGCATCTACGCGCCCAAGGGCACGCCGCAGGCCGTGGTCGACAAGATGCAGCAGGCCTACCTGAAGGTGATGAGCGACAAGGCCTTCACCGGCAAGATGACCGCCCAGGCAATCCAGATGCTGCCGCCTGAGCAATACACCGCCGCGGCGCTGGGCAAGCACACCCAGTCCGAGATCACCCGCTGGAAGACCGTGGCGGCCAAGGCCAACATCTCGCTGGACTGAGCACCATGTCCGGATTGCGCGTAGAACACGACGCCTTCGGGCCGGTCGACATCCCCGCCGACCGCTACTGGGGCGCCCAGACGCAGCGCGCACTGGGGATCTTCGAGGTCGGGGAAGAGCGCTTCCCCGCCTGCCTGGTCCACGCCTTCGGCGCGCACAAGATGGCGGCGGCCGGGGCCAACCTGCGCTGCGGCGTGCTGGACGCCACCATCGCCGAGGCGATCATCGCCGCCGCGGCCGAGTTGCGCAGCGGCCAGTTCGACAGCCATTTTCCGCTGACCATCTGGCAGACCGGCTCGGGCACGCAGACCAATATGAACGCCAACGAGGTCATCGCCAACCGCGCCAACGAGCGGCTGGGCCAGGCCCTGGGCACGCGCGCGCCGGTGCACCCGAACGACCACGTCAACGCGTCGCAGTCTTCCAACGACAGTTTCCCGACCGTCATGCACATGACCGCCGCGCTGGAACTGGAAGACCGCCTGCTGCCCGCGCTGGCGCTGCTGCGCGACACCCTGCGCGAGCGCGCCCATGCCTTTGCCGACGTGCTCAAGATCGCGCGCACGCACCTGATGGATGCCGTGCCCATGACCATGGGCCAGGCCTTCGACGGCTTCACCGCCCAGGTCGATCACGCCATCGAGCGCGTGCGCGACGCCCTGCCCCGCATGCTGTTGCTGCCGCAGGGCGGCACCGCGGCCGGCACCGGCCTGAACGCGCCGGCGGGCTTCGCCCAGGCGTTTTGCGCGGAAGCCAGCCAGCTGACGGGCCTCGCCTTCCGCCCCAACCCGTGCAAGGTCGAGGGCATGGCCGCGCACGATGCACTGGTCGAGCTGTCCGGCGTGCTCAACGTGATCGCCGTCTCCTTCACCAAGATCGCCAACGACCTGCGCTGGCTCGGCTCGGGCCCGCGCTGCGGGCTCGGCGAGATGCTGATCCCCGACGACGGCCTGACCTCGTCGATCATGCCCGGCAAGCGCAACCCGACCATCGCCGAGGTGATGGTGCAGGCCGCCATGCAGGTAGCCGGCAATCACGTCACGGTGACGATGGCCGGCGCCTCCGGCAGCTTTGAACTGAACGTGGCCAAGCCGGTGCTGATCTACAACGTGCTGCAGTCGGTGCGCGTGCTGGCCGACAGTGCGCGGGTGTTTGCGCAACGGCTGGTGCAGGGGCTGGTCCCCAACCATGATCAGCTGGCACGCAACCTGGACAGTCCGCTGCTTGCGGTGACCGCGCTCAACCCGGTGCTGGGCTACGACCGTGCGGCGCAGATCACGACGCTTGCCGTTGCGAAGGGAATTTCGCCGCGGGAAGCGGCGATTGCGCTGGGATTGCTGAGCGGCGAGGAGTTTGACCGGCTCGTGAACCCGATGCGTCTGGCGAAGGGGAACCCATAGGCATCAACCGCTGCGGCGATACTCACGGTCGCGAAATTGCTGATCACTTAGCCGTCTGCTTTCGGCCATCAAGCGCGCAGACTGCGCGCCTTGACCTGGTTGTCCTCGAACACGTCGTCCAGGGTGTTGATCGGGTCGCACGGTACGCCGGCGGCCTCCAGGTCGCTGATCCACTGGACGCGGGTGCGCGGGCGTACCACCTCGGCCAGGATCGGCACCAGCACGTCGCGGTTGGCCACGCGCTGCGGGTTGGTGGCGAAGCGCGGGTCGTCGGCCAACTCGGGCTTGCCGCCATCGGTGACGAACTTGCGGAACTGCCCGACGTTGCCCACCGCCACGATGATCCAGCCGTCAGTGGCTTGGCGCCATTGTCGTGTCCGCCCCGTGCCGGGAATGGAACGATTTGAGACTCGAGGCGGAGGTCGTGCCGCGGCTGCTGCCGCAGGGGCCGCTGTTCTAAGGTCTGTTCACATTTTCACGAAGCGTCCAAACGCACTGGCAAGGCCAGATAGCTAACGGCAGGCTTGTCGTATCGAGTGGCAACGCGCCGCGGCCTGACAACTCCTCATCGAGGTGGTTTGCTGCTTTGCAGATCCGCTATTGCCAAACGGAGAGTCAACGACGCATGATCGCCGCGATCGAATCGACGCGGGTTCTGTCACAGGCCAATGCGATGCCGTCTGCAAACACCGGCTGCGCCAGCCGTGTCAGCACATCACCCGGAGGCGCCTCTACCACCAGCCTGGCGCCATTGGCGCGGGCCAGCAGCATGGCTTCATGCCAGCGCACCGGCGTCGCCATGTTCTGCGCGAGATCCTCAGCGATCTTGCGTGGATCGCGCAGTTCGCGCGCCTTGCTCGCACTGAAGTAGCGCAGCGTAGGCGCCGACATCGCCACCCCCTGCATGGCTTCGCCCAGGGAGCGCGCGGCGTCAGCCAGCAGCGGACAGTGCGACGGGACGTGGATGGCGACCGGTCTGGCGGCCTGCGCGCCAGCCGCTAGCGCCAGTGTCGACACTTCCGCCAGCGCCGACAGCTTGCCCGCGATCACAATCTGCGTGGGGGCGTTGAAATTGGCCAGGTACACCGGTTGCTGCGGCGTGCAGACCTGCGCAACCAGCGGTTCGAGCCGGTTCCGGTCCAGGCCGAGGATCGCCGTCATGCCATAGCCATGGGGAAAGGCCTGCGCCATCAACTCCCCGCGCAAGCGCACTAGTCGCAACGCATCGGCAAAGGCCAGCACACCTGCGGTCACCGCCGCCGCATAGGCGCCGATGGAGAGGCCGGCCACCGCGTCGGCGCGGGCGTCATGCGCGGCCAGGCAGCGCGCCATGGCCACGCCTGCCGTCAGCAGGCAAAGCTGGGTCCATACCGTGGACTGCAGGCGTGTCGGCGTATCCATCTCCGCCGCCGGCACCTGCAGCACGTCTTGCGCCTCGGCCAGCACCGCTGCCACCGCGGCATGCGCCGGCAGGTCCTTCAGCATGCCGGGCCGCTGTGTGCCTTGGCCGGGGAAGGTAAGCAGGACATTCATGCCGTGGGTTGCCAGGGATCGTCGCACAGCCGCGGGCCGTGATCCGTCTTCAGCAGCACCTTGCCGCCGCTGCGCAGGCGTTCCAGCAGTGAAAAGCCGCCAAACGGCGTCGCGACCTGTATGTCGAGCCTGGCCGGCGCGGCGCGCTGCAGCTCGGCCAGCAGGTCCAGATGCGGGGCCGGGAGGGGTTGGACGGCCTGCACGACGAGGTCAAGGTCGCTGTCGGCACGCAGCACGCTGTGCAGACAGGCGAGCGAGAAGCCGGCGCTGCCCGTCACGCCCCACCGGATACCGGCGGCGTCGAGCCAGTCGGCTATGCCCTCGAGCGCGAGGATTGCTGGCAAGGTCGCCAGCTCCGGCCGCCGCCGCCATGAACGCTGCGCGGCCAGGTCCATCGGCGTGACGATCTTGCGGATCGCCGCGGGCGTGATCCAGGTGCCGAAGCGTTCCGCGCGCGTACCGCCGCGCAAGCCGACGGGGACTGCGCCAGGCCGGCGGCCGTCGCGCCGCACGACCAGCGGGATCTCGCGCAGCGCTGGCAGGCAGACCCATTCCGGCAAGGCGTCGCGGCCCAGGTCGCTTGCCGGATCGCCCAGCCAGACCAGGTCGTGTGGCGCGGGCGTCGCAGTGTTCAGGCTTGCCATTGCCGCGACAGGCAGTCACGCACCGCAGCCGACGCCTTGCGGTTTGCGCCCGCCAGCCGGCCGGACAGTCCGTGCGTCGGGTCGCGTCGTATCTCCGCCAGCGCGCAGAGGATGGTGTCGCGCGCCAGGTGCACATCGGCCGGCACCGGGGCGCTGGCCGACTCGACGTCGATCAGCCGCCACAGGATGCCCAGCGTGGCGAAGTTTTCGATGTCGTAGGCCATCGGCGGAACCGTCGACGCCAGCGCTTCGAGGTCCTCGACTGTGCGCATGGTGACCCTGGCGGCGGCCTCCTTGCCCATCGCATGCACCAGCACGCCCTCGTCATTGAGCGCGATGATGCGGTTGGCCTGGTAGCCGTGCGCGAGGAAGGCTCCCGACATGGCGCGCCCGACGATCAGCGCCACCACCGGATGGCCGGCCAGGCGCGCCGCGGCATAGGCAGCGACAGCGCCGGCCAGCGCCTGGTGGATGCCGAGCGCTTCTTCGCGCCGGCCGTACGCCTGGCTGGGGGTATCGACGATCGCCACGATGGCGCGCTTGACCGGCAATTCGCGGTCCGCTTCGATCGCTTCGCGCACCGCGCGCGCCAGCGACCAGCCTTCGAGCAGACCGGCCTCGCCATTACGTGCCCGCGGGAAGCGGCTGTCGGCGTCAGGCACCAGCGCGATCCAGCGAACCGCGGTCCCCGCCAGTTCGCCGTCGGCAACAAGCACTGAGTCCGGCAGACCCAGCTGGATCTGCGCCGCGGGCGCCAGTGCCTGCAGCCAGCGTTCACCACGGCTGGATTCGCGCGCGGTAGCGGTTTGGGTTGGTGAGTTCATGCGTCGGTCCCCCGTTGCAACAGCGCCTGCACATCGGCCGGCGTGGGCTGCGCACTGGCGTCGTACGCCTGCAGCGCGGCCAGGTATTGGGCGTATTGTTCACTGCGATGGCTTCCCGCAACCGGGCCGCGCACCAGTTCGGCGACCTGCCTGCGCATTGCACTGCAGTCGTCAGCGACATACGCTTCAGCGAAGCCGGTGGCAACGCGCTGCGTGCCGCCGGTGAAGCTCCAGATAAGGGGCCGGTCACGCGAGTCGTACTCGGCGATGCCCGCCTCCTGCTCGATCACGGCCGGGCCGTTCAGGCCAAGGCGCCCTTCCTGCGTCATCACCAGCGCGGTACACAGGCCCGCGGCAATCGACATGCCGCCGAAGCAGCCCACCTGCCCCGCGATCACGCCGACTACCGGCTGGTAGCGGCGCAGGTCGACGATGGCCGCATGGATCTCGGCAATCGCAGCCAGGCCGAGATTGGCTTCCTGCAGGCGCACGCCGCCGGTTTCCAGCAGCAGCACTGCGCGCGTCGGTTCACCGCGGCGGTTGTCCTCGGCGGCCAGCTCCAGTGCACCGGCAATCTTGGCGCCGCCGACTTCGCCCATGCTGCCGCCCTGGAAGGCGCCTTCGATGGCCAGCACCACCACCGGCATCCCGTCGATGCGCCCCTTGGCGACCACCACGCCGTCATCGCTCTGCGGCACCACACCCTGCGGCGGCAGCCACGGCGACTGCAGGCCGTCGAACGGGCCCGCCAATTCACGGAAGCTGCCCGGGTCCAGCAACGCACGCGCGCGCTCGCGTGCCCCCAGTTCGATAAAGCTGTTGCGCGCCAGCAGTTCCGCCGTGTTCATGCGCCCTCTCCTGGTTGCGGGTCACCCAGCGCCTCGAAGGCCTCCGCCAGGCGCATGCCCACCACGCCCGGCGTGGCGCCGAAATCGTGGATGCGGATCTGCATCGACGCGCGCGGCTCGGCGGCAAAGACGCGCGAGAGCTGCGCATCCCAGACACGGCCATAGCCATTGACCGAGGTGGTGACCTCAACCGTGGTCACGCCGCCACTGCCGGGCTCGACCAGCACCTCGAGGTCGCCCGACCCCACCACGCCCACCAGCACGCGCGCCTTGGCAGGCTGCCCCGCCGGAAATTCAAATCGCAGTTGTTCCATCAAAGTCCCCTGAATTGTTGCCCATCGAGCCCTGCGACAGCCGGTCGAGGAAGATCGTCGCGGCCAGCAAGTCCGCCGCGCCGCCCGGCGAGGCGCGCTGCGCCAGCATGCCGGCGTCCAGGCTGCGCAGGTGCCGCCGTCCCGCCACCGTGCCCACGCCACCGGCGGCGAGCACCGCCTTTGCGCCGGTCTGCATGTAGTCCAGGCCCTTGCGCCCCGACCTCGCCAGCACGCAGGTATCGTCCAGCTCGCTCATCAGCGCCAGCAGCGCATTGAGGCGTGCCGTGGATTCGGTGTCGCCGCGCGCGCGGCTGCGTTGCAGTGCCGGCAGCGCCAACCGCATCACGTGAGGGAAACCTGCCCGTGCCTGCGCCCGCGCACCGCCAACCCCGTACGCCAGGCAGGCGAGTTCGCCCTTGTTGCCGGTGACCGCGGGCCGGTGCCGATCCGCCAGCGTGGCGATGGCGCCGGCCGTGGCGCTGATCGCGGCGGCACTGGCGGGATGCCCGGCGGCGCCGACCTGTCCCGCGGCGCCGACCAGCAAGCCGATGCACCAGATCGCGCCGCGATGCGTATTGACACCGCCGGTGGCGGCCAGCATCACCGCCTCGGCCTCGCGACCGAGCGCGCCCAGTTGCTCGCGCAGCCCATACCCGACGCGCGGCGCCTGCAGGCCGGCATCGGCCATCGCCGCGAACGACGGGCCCAGCGACTGCGCCGAGCGCAGCATCAGCGGCAATGTCAGGTCGGCATGTGCGCCGCTGCCACGGCTGTCGACCAGGCCAGGCTTGGGCGACAGGCGTGCTTCTTCCACGATCGCGCTGACCGCAAGGCCAGCGAGTGCCTGGGCGCGGGGAGCGGCCGCCGGCTGGTGCCGGTGCTGCGCCGGCGTGTGCAGGATCCTTGCTGCTGCGCTCGCCATTACCAGCTCCGGAAGCGGGCCGGCGGCGCGTACAGCCCACCGGACCAGTCCACCAGTTCGGCCATGCTCTTGGCCGCCAGCAGGCTGCGCGTGGCCTGGCTGCGCTGCACACCCAGGTCTTCAGGCAGCGCGATCAGGCCGTCGCTTCGCATCCGGCGCGTGGTGGCAGGATCATGCTTCATGCCGATCGGCGTGACACCGGCCACCGCGGCAATCATCCGGCGCCGCTCTTCCAGCGATTGCGCCTTGTACAGGTAGGCGATGCCTTCCTCGGTCAGCACGTGCGTGACGTCGTCGCCGTAGATCATCACCGGCGCCAGCGGCATGCCGCTTTCGCGCGCGACGTCGACCGCGTCCATCGACTCCACGAAGGTGGGCTTGCCGCCCGCCTGGAAGGTCTCGACCATCTGCACCACCAGCTTGCGCCCGCGCGCGAGCGGGTCGTCGGTCTCGATCAGGTCCAGCCACGCCGGCGTCGGATGGCGGCGCCCGCCCGGGTTGTGGCCCATGTTGGGTGCGCCGCCAAAGCCGGAAAGCCGCCCGCGCGTCACCGTGGACGAATGGCCGTCGCCGTCGATCTGCAGGGTCGATCCGATGAACAAGTCCACCGCGTACTGGCCGGCAAGCTGGCAGAACGCGCGGTTCGAACGCATCGAACCATCCGCACCGGTAAAGAAGACATCCGGCCGCGCGGCGACATAGCCCTCCATGCCCAGTTCGCTGCCAAAGCTGTGCACGCTCTCGACCCAGCCGGTCTCGATGGCGGGGATCAGCGTCGGATGCGGGTTGAGGGTCCAATACTTGCAGATCTTGCCCTTCAGACCCAGCGACTCGCCGTAGGTGGGCAGGATCAGCTCGATCGCCGCGGTGTTGAAGCCGATGCCATGGTTGAGCGACTGCACCTGGTGGCGCTCGTAGATGCCGCGGATCGCCATCATTGCCATCAGCACGTGGACCGGCTTGATCAGGCGGGGGTCGCGGGTAAAGAGTGGCTCGCAGAAGAATGGCTTGTCGGCCTGCACCACGTAGTCGATCCAGGAGCCGGGCACGTCGACACGCGGCAGGCCGGTGGGGTCGTCGACGATCTCGTTGACTTGCGCAATGACCAGGCCGTCGCGGAAGGCCGCCGCCTCCACCAGTGCCGGCGTGTCCTCGGTGCTGGGGCCGGTGTAGAGGTTGCCCTCGCGGTCGGCCTTGTAGCCGGCGATCAGCACGACGTTGGGGACCAGGTCCACATACAGCCGCGCATAAAGCTCGATATAGGTGTGGATCGCGCCCACTTCGAGCTGGCCGTCCTCCAGGAACTGCGAGATGCGGATGCTCTGCGCGCCGGCGTACGAGAAATCCAGCTTGCGCGCGATGCCGCGCTCGAACAGGTCCAGGTGTTCCACCCGGCTGACGCTCGGGATGATCATGTGGAGTGCATTCACACGAGCCGGATCGACCTGTGCCAGCGAGCGCGACAGAAAGTCGGCCTGCTTCTGGTTGTTGCCCTCCAGCACCACGCGGTCGCCCGGAAGCAGCACTGCCTCCAGGAAGGGCACGATATCGCTGGTCGGCACCAGCTTGCCCTGGGCAATGGCGGCGGCGTTCTGCTTGCGGCGCGCCTTGGCTTCCCTGCGGGTGTTCCATTGGCGGCCTGTGCTGGTGGTGGTCATCGCATCTCCGGGCTGACGTCTGTCTGATGTGCCCACCTTAAACAGGCGGCGCTCACCGAACAATCACGTTGGGCGGAGAACCATTACGCTGGCCGGAAGCAAGGCCTGAAGCGCGGCCGAACGCAGCCTCGGCGTCCTATTGCTCCGCGTCGCGCATGGCCATGCGGCACACCGCGGCCAGCGCCAGCAGGTTGGGATCGCGCTCGCGGCGGCGCAGGAAGCTCAGGCCGATGGTCTGCTTGATGTCGTATTCGCCGGCCAGTGGCACGAACGCCACGTTGCGCGAATACACCCCTTTCACCCGCCCTGGCAAAAGCGTGTAGCCGATGCCACCGCCCACCAGGTTCATCAATGAAAAGATATCGCCGACTTTCATCACCACGTTTGGCGTGAATTGGGCAATACGGAAGGCCTCGACAAAGCCGTGATAGGTGACAAAGCCCTCGCTCAGCGCCACGAACGGCTCGTCGCGGCAGGCTCGCAGGTCGACCGCCGGCATCGAGGCGTAGGGCGAGTCGGCAGGCGCCGCAAAGAAGATATCGTCCTCGAACAGCGGGATCGACTCGATCTCCGGATCGGGCTCGGGCACGGCCATCAACGTGGCATCGATCGAGCCCTGCTTGAGTTTGTGCAGAAGGTCCGCATTGGAGCCCAGCACCAGTTCAGTCTGCATTTCCGGGCGCCGCAGCTTCAACCCGATCACGATCTTGGGCACGGTCTGGACCGTCAGCGAGTAGAGCGAGCCGATCTTGAGCTGGTCGGCCGAATAGCCGGCGGCCTCGCGCGTGGCGCGGATGCCGTCGGCCATGGCCTTGAGCACTTCCCTTGCCGTATCCGCCAGCACATAGGCGGCGTCAGTCGGGATCAGGTTGCGGCCCTCATGCCGGAACAGCGCACAACTCGTACCCTCCTCCAGCGAATGCAGGGCACGGTGCACGCTGACCGTGCTGGTGTCGAGGATCTCGGCCGCCTTCGCCAGGTTGCCGGATTCCATGAACGCCAGCAGGGCTTCGAGTTTGCGGAAGGTGATCTCTTCGCCAATGCGGATTCTCATGGTTCTGGGAGCTGGAGTGATGTCCAATTCCTATCTTAGCTTCGTGGCGGCGGCTTCGCTCGGCTATCTGGCTTGGCCGAGTTGCTCCAGGATCGTCGGGTTCTCAAGCGTCGAGGTGTCCTGCGTGATCTCTTCCCCCTTGGCCAGCGACCGCAGCAGGCGCCGCATGATCTTGCCCGAGCGCGTCTTGGGCAGGTTGTCGCCAAAGCGGATGTCCCTGGGCTTGGCAATCGGGCCGATCTCCTTGCCGACCCAGTTGCGCAATTCCGTCGCGATCCTGACGGCCTCTTCGCCAGTCGGACGCGAACGCTTCAGCACGACGAAGGCGCAGATGGCCTCGCCGGTCATGTCGTCGGGGCGGCCCACCACGGCGGCTTCGGCCACCAGCGGGTTGGACACCAGCGCCGACTCGATCTCCATCGTGCCCATGCGGTGGCCAGACACGTTCAGCACGTCGTCGATGCGGCCCATGATGGTGAAGTAGCCGGTGTCCTTGTCGCGGATCGAGCCGTCGCCGGCCAGGTAGAGCTTGCCGCCGAGCTCATCGGGGAAGTAGCTCTTCCTGAAGCGCTCCGGATCGCCCCAGATGGTGCGGATCATGGCCGGCCACGGGCGCTTGACCACCAGGATGCCGCCGTTGCCGTTGGGCACGTCATGGCCGGTCTCGTCGACGATGGCCGCCATGATGCCCGGCAGCGGCAGCGTGCACGAACCCGGCACCAGCGGCGTCGCGCCCGGCAGCGGCGTGATCATGTGGCCGCCGGTCTCGGTCTGCCAGAAGGTGTCGACGATCGGGCAGCGCTCGTTGCCGATGTTCTTGTAGTACCACATCCACGCTTCCGGATTGATCGGCTCGCCCACGGTGCCGAGCAGGCGCAGGCTGGACAGGTCGTACTGCTTCGGGTGGATCTTCTCGTCGGCCTCGGCGGCCTTGATCAGCGAGCGGATCGCGGTCGGCGCGGTGTAGAAGATGCTGACCTTGTGGCGCGCGATCATGTCCCAGAAGCGGCCGGCGTGCGGGTAGGTCGGCACGCCTTCGAACACCACCTGGGTGGCGCCGGCGGCCAGCGGACCGTAGGCGATATAGGTGTGGCCAGTGACCCAGCCGATATCGGCAGTACACCAGAACAGGTCATCGGGCTTGATGTCGAAGCTCCACTTCATCGTCATCAGCGCCCACAGCAGGTAGCCGCCGGTGCTGTGCTGCACGCCCTTGGGCTTGCCGGTGGAGCCGGAGGTGTAGAGCACGAACAGCGGATGCTCGGCGCTCACCGGCTCGGCCTCGCAGGTATCCGGCCGGCCGGCGCAGACATCGTCCATCCAGCGGTCGCGGCCTTCGGTCCAGGCAACCTTGCCGCCGGTGCGGCGGTAGACGATCACGCTCTTGACGGCCTCGCAGCCGCCCAGCGCCAGCGCATCGTCGGCAATCGCCTTCAGCGGCAGGGCCTTGCCGCCGCGCATCTGCTCGTCGGCAGTAATCAGCGCCACCGCGCCCACGTCCACCAGCCGCTCCTGCAGCGACTTGGCCGAGAAGCCGCCGAACACGACCGAGTGCGTGGCGCCCAGGCGTGCGCAGGCCTGCATTGCGACCACGCCCTCGACCGACATCGGCATATAGATCACCACGCGGTCGCCCTTCCTGATGCCCAACGCCTTCAGGCCGTTGGCAAGGCGGCACACCTTGCCGTGCAGCTCGCGGTAGGTGACGCGCGTCACGGTGCCATCGTCGGCCTCGAACACGATCGCGACCTTGTCGGCATTGCCGTTCTGCAGGTTGCGGTCCAGACAGTTGTACGACGCGTTGAGCTCGCCGTCCTCGAACCACTTGTAGAACGGCGCGTTGCTCTCGTCCAGCACCTTGGTGAAGGGCTTGTTCCAGTGCAGCAGCTCGCGCGCATGGCGGGCCCAGAAGCCTGCGTAGTCGCGCTCGGCTTCGTCGCACAGGGCGCGGTAGGCCTCCATGCTGGGGATGGCGGCCGGCCTGGCCGGGGATGGCACATGCACAATGGCCTGCGGCGCCTGCATGGTGGATTCGAGCAATTTCATAGTTTCGAGTCTGGTGTAGGCGATGGAAGGAACTCAGAGCACAACAAAGATAAACCACAGCACGACCGGCGCAATCACGGTCACCAGCGCGCCATAGACCATCAGCTTGCGGAAGAAGGCCTGTCGGTCCACGCCCTGTGCGTTGGCCAGTACCAGCGCACCGTTGGTCGAAAACGGGCTCACATCCACGATCGTCGAAGACACCGCCATCGCCGCGATAAAGCCGATCGCGCTGACGTCGGAGCCTTGCTGCAGGAACGGCACGGCTAGCGGAATCAGCGAGCCGAGCACCGCGGTCGACGACGCAAACGCCGACACCACCGCGCCCACGAAGCACAGCAGCAGCGCCGCCATCAGCGGCGAGGTCAGGTGGGCCACGCTGTGGCCGACGAAATCGATCGTGCCCATCTTGTCCATCACGCCCACGTAGGTGCTGACGCCGACGATCAGCATGATCTCGGGCCACGATACCTGGCTCAGCGCGCGCTTCTGCAGCTCCGGCGCCATCAGCGTGAGCAGAAGCGCGATGGTCAGCGAAACGAAGCCGATATCGAGCTTGAAGTAAAGCGTCAGGACGGCCAGAGCCGCCAGGCCGGCCACGGTCAGGTACTGGTAGAGTCCGGCCGGCGTCTCGGCGGTGCTGGCGCCATTGCCCTCGAGCATCGATCCGCGGTCGCGTGCCATCGTCTTCCGCTCTTCCATGCCGGCCTCGGCCTCGGCATCGCCATAGATCTGCGCGCCCTGTGCCGGCACGGTGTGTGCGCCGAAGGGATGGCCCATGGCCAGCACACCGTCAGCGGCCGCCTGCGGCGCTGCCACCGCTGGCGCCGATTGCCGCATCAGGCGCAGGCCGCCGAATGCGACGAACAGTCCCGCGGCCACGGCAAGGTTGACACCCAGGCTGGCAAAGGCCGTCGCCATCTCGTTCAGCGGCAGGCCTGCCTTCTGCACGATCTTGTTGGTGATGCCGCCATAGATGCTGATCGGCGAGAAGCCGCCGCCCTGCGCACCGTGGATCACCATCAGGCCCATCAGCAGCGGGTTGATGCCGTAGCGCGCGGCGAACCCCAGCGCGATCGGCGCTATGATTGCGACCGCTGCCGGGCTGACCGCGCCGACCGAGGTCAGCACCGCCGCGATCATGAACATGATCCACGGGATAGCCGCGATCCGGCCGCCCACGGCGCGTACCGCAAGCCTCACCAGCCAGTCGATGGTGCCATTGTTCTGCGCCACTGCGAACAGGTATGTGATGCCGACCAGCGTCAGGAACAGGTCGGCGGGGAATCCGGCCAGGATTGACTTGGCCGGCATGGCGGCAACCAGCGTGCCGACCAGGAATGCGCCGACAAAGGCCAGCGCGCCCATGTTGATGGGCAGGACCGTGGCGATGACGAACATCAGCCCCAGGACAGAGATGGAAATCAGGTGTTGCGACATAGCGGCTCCGTCGCGGAAGGCGCGCCGGGGCGCCCATCGCTTGGTAGGAATGACGTGGGATTGGTTTTCGGCTGGAACTGCCGAAGGTGATGCGCCGCTACGGCAAGGTGTGGAAGGGGTAGGCCGTCACATGCGTCTCCTTGGTGGATATGGCCTCGCTTGAATACTTCAAGTCGGCGCCATTTTTGAGTCTTGCTTTTGAGCCAAGAATAAGGTGGCGGACAATGAGCATCAATTAAGGTGCGGGGGCAATCCTTACGGAGACCGGAATAGCATTGGGAGGGCGAGACTGATCGCAAGAGACGAGTGGCGAGACGGTCGCACGACCTTTGTGCCCGGCAACCAGGCTTGACGCGGGTCTATTTGACGCCCCTCCTTTATGCCACGCATGGGTCCTGCACCACCGTTCCGGCCGAGCGCGGCCAGTGCCAGACCATCGACCTGACCGACAAGATCGCGCAGATCGATTTTCGCGCGGGCCTTCGGGCGACGGTTCCATCCTGCTGCGTGCCAATCCGATGGCGGTGGTGCCGAAGGGCGTCGGGCACAAGCCCTGTGCAAACGCAGAGGTGAAGCTGCTGCTGGTCGAGCCGCGAGGTGTGGTGAACACGGGCGACGACGCCGCGAATTTGCTCGATGACGCTTGCAAACTCATTCGCGCGGGCCTCTTCAATCTGGGCTTCCGACGCCTGCTTCTGCACAATCAGTTGCTGATCAAACGTAAAATCAAGGATGGCTCACGTTACCCGCCGGCGATCAACGCGACATGAAGGACGGAGTTTTGTCAGACTGGTGGTGAATAGTGGGCCTCCCGTGAGTCGAACACGGCACCAACGGATTATGAGTCCGCTGCTCTAACCAGGCATGAGCTAGAGGCCCAATTGGAAGGGGGTAAAGCCGTCAGCAAAAAGTTCGTCGGCCTCAGCTTTTCTCAGCAGTACCCCCATCTTGCATCATTCGGCTGGTTGGCGACATCGCGTTACCAGCCGAGGCAAGGATCACGCCGACGCTTCAGGCGACGCTACAGCCGGAACCACTTTCTTCGCCGAAGCCTGTTTCTTCGTCACAGATTTCACTGCGACCGCCTTCGGGCCTGCTTTCGCGGCGACCTTGCCCTTAGTACCGGGGGCGGCCTTTTTCGCGACTGCTTTCGTTACGGCAGCTTTATTGCCCGTGGCCTTCTTGGCGCCTGCAGCCTTGGCCTTCTTCGCCAAGAGTTTGTCCTTTGCGGCTTGCTTTTCAAAGCGGGCCGCGGCCTTTGCGGCTTCCACGGCCTGGGCAACCTCGCGCTTAGCCGCTTCAATTGCCTTCTTCGTGTCGGCGCGCAGCTTCAGCAAGCGCTTCTTCGCTGCCTGTGCCTCGCGGGCAAGCACGCTGGCCTTTTTCGTTGGCACGGCCACCTTCTTTGCGGCAGGTTTGCCCTTGGCAGTTGCACTTACCCGTGTCGTTTTAGTTGCTGCGACCATGTTTGGTTATTCATAGTTGTGAGTGAAGCGCGGAGTATAACCGCACGAGTGGCATTACATAATAGAGATCAGTTTCTTCTTTATGTTGCGTCCAAGCGCGATCAGTCGGCGGCCGAGATGCTGCCCCCTCTTCCGCAGCGCTTTCTCATTGGTATGTGGTACGTTCGCCAACTCAATCAGAGAAGCTCAGAGTGCTACGATTCCTCGCCGCTTCCCTCCTCATTGCACTGGCCACCCCAACCTATGTGACAAAATGCCGGAACGGCAAGAGCATCCTGTATACGCAAGATCGATGCTGCCCATCGGGGTACACCGACATCACGACGGCAGCGGGCGGAACATTCGATCATCGGGAAAAGCGCCCAAGTCATGCAACAGGAGAATGAATTCCTTCAGCGCCGCGCCGCCGAGAGCAGCCAATATCAGGTGCAGGTCGCCCATGCTCAGGTCGCAGAAGCACAGATGCGGGCAAGCAACGCAGCGCCATGTTCATCGCTGGCGAGCCAGGCGCGATCACTCGAATCCGCCATGCGACAACCGAACGGCCCGCAATGGCTCGACAACTTGCAGCAGCAACCTCGCAGCGTCCGCGATCTCCAATGCCGAAACAGATCCTAATCGTGTAGGACTGAAGCCGTGGCGACGCGAGGAAATGTCACAAATATTCCGTCGGGCAGAACAGATGTCCGGAAGGAAACGAAACGGGGGGCGCGCGATAAATGGCGCCGTTATCGCGCCTTATCGCCGAGTCCCGGAAATGCCGGCCTCACGTTTATCCCGGCCCCCGCGCGCTGCGGCTAACTGTTGCTTGCCAGAGATGGCGGAAGCGCACCGGCGGTAGCCGGCTGTGGAATCCACCGGTCGATGCAACACACAAAAGGCCGTGTGAGCGGGAGTGTTGCAAATGAAACAAAGACGGCGGATCTACTACACGGAAAGCCAGAAGGCGTTGATGTAGGAGCGCTGGCGAAAAGGTGAAACGCTTCATCAGATTGCCCGGCTGTTCGATCGGAACCACTCGTCGGTACAGGGGATTCTTGCGGAAACAGGCGGAATACAGCCAACACAACGACACCGCTCCAGGCTGGCGTTGACGCTTGCCGAGCCAGCACGTTGTGCGCACCGGCCTTGGTATCACCGATCAGCGCGCGCCAGCTGTCCACCAGCGACAGCAGGTGCCGCTTGACCTCGCTGAACTCGTCGCGGCCGCGCACCACCCTGTGCAGGCCGAGGTCGCCGGCATTGATGCGCTCGACGATTCCGGCCACCTCGCGCACGTCCTTGCGCATGCCGCGGCTGAAACCGATGAACAGGTAGAACGCGATCGCCGCCGTGACCAGTCCCACACCTGCGAGCAGCGCAAACTGCCGCTTCTGCGCAGCGATGCGCTGTGTCAGCATTGCGCCGGCGATGCCGGAGAATTCCTTGTTGGTCGCCAGCACGCCGTTGATCGCCGCGGTCGCCTCATCGAAATACGCCTTGGCCTCGATGTCGATGCCGCTCGATCCTAGCATCCGCACCTTCAGCGTGCGGTGGAAGTTGTCCATCGCGGCCAGGTTAGCCAGCGCCGCATCTACCTGCGACTGGTAGGCAGGCGCGCTGTGGCGTACGCGTGCAATGTCGCGCCGCACCGCTTCCAGCCCGTCGCGGATCTGCTCGGCCAGCGCGCCAAGGTCGGCCTGCTGCGCCGCGTCGGCATAGCCGCCCTGCGCAATGATGCCGGCGCCACGGCCGCGAGCCAGCGCGCTCTGCTCGGCCAGCCTGGGCATTGGGCCTACCAACAGGCTGATCAGGTAGTACGAGGCGGCTTCGCCGTCCAGCGCCAGTTCGGAGCGGTCGGCCACGTCGCCGATGTAAAGCTGCGTCTGCCGGACCAGCGCGCTGTGCCGCTCGAACAGCGGCCCGGCTGGGGAGTTCAGGCGCAGCTCGCGGATCTGTTGCCAGGCCGTCTCCAGCTTGCGCGCTCCGGCATCGAGGTCGAAGGCGGGGTTTTCCACGGTGGTCTGGATCAACTGCGCCAGGTTGGCGGCAGCCTTGTTGTCCGCGCCATCGAAGGTCGGGCGGAACCTCGCATTGCCCGCCAGCACCGCATTGACGGCGCCGCGACGCACCTGGGTCTCGCGCATGAAGTCGAGCGCGTGCCCGACGATGGCAAGGCCGCGCATTTCACTATCGGAGACACGGATCGAATGCGCGGAAGCGCTCAGCACGACATACATCGCGCCACATAGCGGCACCAGGAACAGCACCGCGATCAGCGTGAGCTTCTAGTTGATTTTCAGGCGCGCCGCCATCAGGCGCTCGGCGGGGCGAAAACGGAGGTCGTGGGGTCGATGACCGGGGCTTGGATTCCCCTCCTATCGACCGTGTTCCCGAGGGCTAAAGGGTGTTCGGCAAAGTCTTTGATGACGCTCAAACGGGGTGCACAAAATGCCCTCGGTTAGGGCGAGATGCACGGATCTGGAGCGAGAAGCCGGCGCATTTCCGCCCCCTGCGCGCTTCAGTCCGCGCGCGGATGTGCGAGGAAAAACCGCAGCATTTCCGCACTGGCGTCGGGCCCCTTCGGATCGGTGTAGGTGCCGCGGCGGCTGCCGCCCGACCACGCATGTCCGGCACCGTGGATCACCCAGTACTCGGCATCGATGGCGGCAGCCGTCGTCATCCTGTGCCGCGTGTAGTCGTGGCCCGAGCGCACGGTCTCGCGTTGCTTGTCCGTGCGCGCCTCGCCTTGCTTGAAAGGTGCCACCAGCCGGCTGCCATTGGACGGGTGCACGGTCTTGTCGGCATCGCCGTGGAACACGATCATCGGTCGGCTCGGCGCCATCAGCGGCGCGCTTCCGGCCCTTGATCTGCCGATGCCCTTGCCGCCCCGCATCGCGCCCAGCGCGGACGGCAGGTCGTGCGCGCAGCCCGCGGGCAAGCCCGAATGGATACCCGCCGCCGCGAACAGTCCGGGATAGCGCTGGATCAGCACTGCCGCCATCGCGCCGCCGGCGGAGAGGCCGGCCACGTAGACGCGCCGGGTTTCGATGCCGTGGCTGGCGATGACCTCGCGCGTCATGCCGGCGATCAGCGAGGGCTCGCCCCGCTCGGCTTGCTGGTCACCCGGCCGGAACCAGTTCCAGCACTTCGATGCGTTGGCGTCGGCGGGCTGGATCGGATACAGCACGACAAAGCCCAGCCTGTCGGCGAGCTCGTTCATGCGGGTGCCGGCGGCAAAGTCGTCGGCGTCCTGCGTGCATCCATGCAGCATCACGACCAGTGGCATCGGCTCGCTGTGCCTGCCGGCCGGTATGTAGAGCTTGTACGAGCGGGTGCCCACGTGGTTTGCGAAGGTCCGTTGGCTGAAGTGTCCGGCCTGCGCGGTATCACGGGCGGGCGGGGATTGTGGAGCAGGCGCGCGCGCCGCTGCGCTGTCCGGGCCCGCGGCATCGGTGCCGCGGGCATGCACCGCGGCGGCATCGGCGGGTTCACCGGCGACACCGCCGGTCCGGGCCGCAGCCGTGTCGTGCGTCAGCAGGCGTTCAACCACCTGTGCAGGCATCGGCGCCGCCGTAGCGGCTCTCACTTCCATGGACGAGTGCTGGCGCAGCGCCCGCTGGATGGCCGCGGTGGCCTCCATCGGACCTGCGGTCTGCAGCAACTGCATGGCCTCATACATCGAGGCGAGGAACGCGTCATTCATTTTCATGCTCGTTTCCAGGCAACCCTGGCGACCCAGGGGGCGGCGAAATTGCCGCGAACTACCGTATGCGCCCGGCCAGCGCAGCCTTGACTGCGGCCGGCGCGTGAAAGGCGCCCAGCACCACGATGGATTCGATGGTCGCCAGCGCAAGCTCCGGACTGACATCCGACGCAATGCTGGCCAGGCCCAGCACATGGATATCGAGTCTTTCATTGGCCGCGCGCGCAGCTTCCAGGTCCTTCTTCGTGAAGTGCTGCAGCCCGAGTACCAACGCCCGACGGCTTACCGTTTCCTGGATGACCACCGCATGCGCGGCAAGCTGGTTCCGGATGGCGGTCCGGATCAGGTCTGAGCGGTTCGAGTAAAAGCCCTCTTCGACCATCAGGTCGATCTGCCCGAGGTCTACCGGTCCGAGGTTGATGGTGATTTTTTCCGTATCACCCGCCTTCGGTTTGTTCGTCAGTTGTGCGGCATCGGTTTTGTGAGGGGTCATTTCGTCGTTAAGCGTTGGGCAAGCGATGGAAGGAGCGCCAAATCATCCATGGACCATCTTACAGCCATCCATATACCATCCATATGGATGGTCAATTAATAGGTGAAGGACGGAGCAGGCGCAAGGCGAAAGTCAGGATGTGTCCCAGAGTCATCATGCGGTGCGGTCCGAAGGGCACAAGCCGGTTGCTATCCGGCAACGCCGGACGGCGTGGCGTCGGATCGCATCATCTGAGGGAGAGGGGCGGATGACGAAGGGGCACCGTAT
Organism: Cupriavidus sp. CP313; assembly: GCF_054072015.1. NCBI lineage: Bacteria > Pseudomonadati > Pseudomonadota > Betaproteobacteria > Burkholderiales > Burkholderiaceae > Cupriavidus > Cupriavidus sp. CP313. The sequence continues at coordinate 92,372 of NZ_JBSVZB010000023.1, forward strand.
CGCGGCGCAACCACGCATGCCCCGTCAGAGCTGCGATCCGATCAGCGTAGCCATCCGGTCGCGCAGCGTTTCGGTCCATGGGCGATTGGCCCTCTGTGCGTACGTGACCGGGCGGGACAGCGTCATGTCACCCTTACTGCGACAGAGCCGGCGGCGCTTCGACCGGCTGCTTCATTTGCCCCGGGGCCGTGCCTCAAGTCAAAGATTGAGGCGCTGGAAGTACCCGGTCAGTTCAAGGTAACCCCGTCCGACCGCCTTGCCTCCCCGCAACGCGGTAACCGCGCCCTCCCAGTAAACTGCGCCGGTGCTTGCGCGGCTGTCGACTTCCTGATCATCCATCAGCGGTGCCAGTTCGAGCGTGAGATCGCCTGCCTTCAACCGCATGGCAACCGGATAGCTGGTGCCGCTATGAGGCGAGCGCCAACGGCGCACCGGCATGAAGTTGACCTTTTCGGGAGCCAGTACCTGCACGTGACCATCGCCGCCGCGCAGCGTGCCGCCTCCCCAGAACTTGCGCCCCGCCTTGTCCCGAATCTGGAAGGCCATCAACGCGCCGCCGTCATCCAGGTTGAGGCCGAGCCAGTCCCAGCCGACGGCCTTGTCGGCCAGCAAGGTCGACGACCATTCGTGATCCAGCCAGGCGGTGCCGTGCACGGTTTCCTGCTGGCTGCCCCGCTTCAAGGTGCCGCTTACCTTGAGCCCCGGCTGGCTGTAGTAATAGCTCGCCTGGGCCGCCAGAGGGCCCTTGCGGCTGTAACCCCGTTCGCCCTGTAGCAGCAACTGCTGGGTTGGCTCCATCGTCAGATCGAGCGTGAAATCCCGCGCGGGAATTCTGGCTCGGTAGCGCCCCGTCATTTCTCGGCGCAGCGACCAGTTGTCGATGTACACATCGGTATCGGCAGTATCGGCAAACGCCAGGCCAAAGCCGCTGCGCACTGCGCGCTGGTCGTGTTGGAGCTTGCCGGCTACAGGATCGCTCAGTGCGACATTGGCGAACAGCAGTTGCAGCGGCGCGAAGCGGCTTGGGTTGGCCTGGTCGAACTGCGGGCGCGAGCGGAAGAACGTAACCTGGAAGCCGAGCGGCGCTCCTGCCTGCGTCTGCAGCCAGCCGGTGGCATACCACCATTCGGTGCGATAGTCGGGGTGCGCGCCGTGGTCGCGCGGGAAGGCCAGGGGTCGGCCTGCGTCGACTGGCGGATAAGCGGGCGCTGCGCCCAGCACCGCGCCCGCCGCGCCGGAGCCCGGCAACAACAGCAGGAATGAGCGCCTCTTCACCAATCCTCCTGCACCGCGCGCACGACGCTTCGCGACATCGCCTGCCGCCCGCTCGCCAGCGCAGCCAGCGAGGCCGCTGCCACCACCGCGCTCGCCACCTGGGCGAGGAATGCCCAAGGCATATGCAAACTCATGGTCCAGTGGAACGACTGCGGGTTGACAACGTGAACCAGGATCACGGCGATGACCCATCCCAGCGCAAGACCGGCTACCATGCCAAGCAGAGCGAGTAACGCGCCCTCCAGCGCCAGCATCGCGCCGATCTGCCAACGCATGAAGCCGAGATGCCGCAGCATGCCGAATTCGCGCGCGCGCGCCAGGGCCTGCGCGCTGAAACTGGCGCCGATGCCGAACAGGCCGATCACGACCGCTATGCCCTCCAGCAGGTAGGTCACTGCGAAGCTCCGGTCGAAGATTCTCAAGGTGATGGTGCGAATCTCGTCAGGCTCGGCGAAGGTAATGTGTTCACCGCCGTCGACGCGCTGGCGCAGCCTCTCCTTGACCTGCGCCGGGCCGGTGCCCTGCTCCAGCCACAGGGCGACGTCAGTGACACGCCGCTCATCCGTGAGCCGCCGATAATCGTCCTGGCTGATCACCACCGTCCCATACTGGCGTGCGTAATCGCGCCACACGCCGCCCACCAGGAAGGCGACGGGCCGGCCCTGCAGCGGCAGCGTGATACGTTGCCCCGGGCGGAAGCCATAGAGGTCGACCATTGCCTCGCTGACCCATACCGCCGGCGGATCTCCCGGCTGCGCCGCGACGGGCGCAGCCGTCAGCGGCAACCGTGCGCCCGGATTGCGCGGATCGATCGGCCTGGCAATGACCGTTACGGGGGGACGCTCGGGATCAAGCAGGATCTGGCTCGAACGCAGAAACTCGGCACGCGCAACGCCACGGACGCTGGCAATGGCCGCCTGGTCGTCAAGCGAGAAATACGCGCTATCGCCGCTTGACGAAGCACGCAAATAGAGGTCGGCCGGCAGGACATTGTGCAGCCAATCGTCCACCGAGATGCGGAAACTTGACACCATGATCGCCATCGCGGCCATCAGGCTGAAGCTGGCGACAATGCCGGCCAGGGCGATGGCCGCGCGGCCCGGTGCGCCGGCGAGTTGGGTCAGGGCAAGCTGCGGCACAGCCTGTCGCGAAGAGGGCAGCAAGCCGAACACAAGATGCGCCAGCCGTGGCATCAGCAGGATGGCGCCCACCAACAGCAGGGCGATCGCCGCATAACCGAAGACCGGCAGATCCGCCACCGGCCGCAGTGGCGTCAGCCCAAGCCCGGCTGCCATCGCAGCGAGCCCGGTCCACGGCGAGCGTAGCCGCTTGAGCGGTGTCTCCTCATCGCCCGCCTTGAGCGCCTGCGCCGGCCGCGCGCGGGCGGCCTCCCATGCCGGTGCGAGACTGCCGAGCACCGCCGCCGACAGGCCGAGCGCGAAGAAGATCAGCGCTGCCGGCGCGTCGAAGCGGACCTTGGGCTTTACACCTTCAAAGTAGCCACCGCCCAGATCGCCGCCCGCATACCCGAGCACCGTGGCGGCGAGGACGAAGCCAAGCGCCAGGCCGAGCATCGCGCCGAGCGCGCCTTGAGCCGCGCCTTCGGCCAGCAGCAGCCGCAGCAGACCACCGCGTGTCACCCCCAGGGCGCGCAACAGTGCAAGCTGCGAGCGCCGCCGCAGCACCGAAACAGCCTGCATCGTGAACACCAGGAAGGCGCCTGTGAACAACGCCACCAGCGCAAGCACGTTCAGGTTCACCCGATAGGCGCGCGACAGGTTGGAAGTTCGGCGCACGTTGTCCTGCGGCGAACCCGCCACCACCCCTGGCGGCAGCAGCGCGGCCAGCGCTTGCGCAAAGTTGTCGGTGTCCACTCCCGGCCTGAGCTTGACGTCGATCCGCTGCAGCAGGCCAAGCCGGTCGAGGCGCCACTGCGCCGCACCGATATCCATCACGCCCAGGCGCAGGCCCTCGCCCGCCGCCGGCAGCGTACCGGCAATACGCAGCGTAAGCGCGGTGAGCCCGACTTGCACGGTGAGCGGGTCCCCGGGCTTGAGATCGAGCCAGCTCAGCGCCGCCGGCGAAAGGAACACGGCGTCGGGATCGAGAACGTCTAGCTTGCCCGCGCGCTCCTCGGCAGGCCGCCCGATCAGATTGGGTGTCACAGGCGCCGCCCGGAACACATCGATGCCAAACAGCGTCAGCGCACCGGTGCGCCCCGGCACCCGCGCATTGACTTCCACCACAGGGCTGGCCGCCGCCACCTCCGGCAGGCCCGCGATGCGCGGATAAAGCGATTCGTCGAAGCCCATGCGCGGCCCGCGGATCTCCAGATCGGCATTCCCCATCAAGGAGCGCACCGCCTGGGAAAATTCCGCCAACGCAGCGTGGTTGACCAGATGCACGCCATAGCCCATTGCCACACCGATGGCCACGGCAAGGATGCCGATGATGGCGCGTACGGGATGGGCGCGCAATTCGCCCAGGAGTAGCGCAAGGCCGAGTGAGCGCGGCGTTCGCATGGCTTAGGCGGCCGCGCTCATCGGCGGCTGGGGCCCCAGCGGCGTCAATCCGCCTGGCGTCAATTGCAAGACGCGATCCGCCGTCGCCGCAGCCAGAGCCGAGTGCGTGACGATAATCGCGGCCGTGCCGTTGGCGTTGACCAGTTCGCGCAGCAGGCTCAGCACCCGCGCAGCCGTCTCGTGATCAAGGTTGCCGGTCGGCTCATCTGCCAGCAGCAGCATCGGCCGGTGTACCAGGGCACGCGCAATCGCCACCCGCTGCAACTCCCCGCCGGAAAGCTCGCGCGGCAGACTGTCCTCGCGCCCCTCAAGCCCAACCGCGGCGAGCATCTCGGCAACGCGCGCCGACGCCTTTTCCCGCTCGACGCCGTTCAACAGCAGAGGCAGCGCCACGTTCTGCGCGGCGCTCAAATTCGGCAGAACATGGAAGGCCTGGAACACGAACCCCAGCTTTCGCCGCCTCAGCAAGGTTGCGGCATCGTCGTTCAGCTTGCCCAGATCCTGTCCGTCGAACTGGATGCGGCCACTGTCGGGCCGATCCAGGCCGGCGATCAGGTGGAGCAGCGTTGACTTGCCCACGCCAGATTCACCCATGACGGCGACATATTCGCCGGCGTTCAGCGCAAGACTGACTCCGCGGAGAACCGTGCGCGGTCGGGCGCCGTTATATGTCTTGGAGACGTCTGTAAGGGTCAGCACAATGTCGTCAACCTCGCGTGGCGCGCCTCTCCGTCAAACCTGTGACGGGAGAGCGGGCACAAGCCATTCTGCCACCGTTGAAGTGCACGGACTTGTCGAAGAAGGCCGCTAGAAGTCGGACGATTCCCACTGGGAACGGTGCAGCCACTTTGCCATTTCCTGGCGCTGGTTCGCGTCGCAGCCGATCGGGGGGATTTCGACTGACGCAGTGGTAGGCCCGTTCAATTGCCAGTGCGGCGCAAACCCTGCCGCCATTGATATGGCGAGAAGCAAGCCTGGCGCTTTCATACCTGGCTTCGCCCCCTTCTCTATATAGATAGCCAGTCCGTGCGTGTTGCCCTCCGCCCGCCAACCCCTATTGGCGGGCTTCACGCCCCCTGAGCCCCAGGCGGTCTTGCGCTGGCCTGGCCGGTGGGCTGGGGAGGGCTCATGTAGGAGTAATGACGGGCTACGCCGTCTCGGCCTCCCGCTCGCGGGCGGTGCTGGCGATGACGGTGCAAGTCTGGTCAATGGGGCGAGGGACCGGCTTCGCCGCGGCCTCAGCCGGCTCGGCCTGCTCCAAGGATGTGGCCGTCACCGGGCTGGTTGTTTTTGGAGACGGACGCAGCCACGCCATCAACGCCGCCCAGCGCTCGTTGAGGCGAGAGCGAAGCGATAAGGTCGTCGGGGTATGCCGTTGCTGGGCCGCTTCCTCTCGCGGGCGATCCAGATCACGAATCCGGTAGCACATTGGATACCTCCTTTCGGAAGGCGGAGACGAACGCTCGTCCCCACAAGCATCGCTGCATTCCGGCGGGGGCGATCACTTCCAGTATGGAATGTGCACGCGCTGAGCGCCACCCGAACTGGCTGTTTCACCTACCGGGGCACCCGGAGCAGCCATGCCACAGAGCGCGGTGCTACGGGATACTGGCCGCTCCTGCCTGCTGGCCACTGCCCTCGCCTACCTGGCGCGGGCCTCCCAGCAGCTGGCCTGCGAGCGCCGCTTCGGCTTCGGCCCACTCGGCCCGGCACTGCGCCGCGGCGCGCCTGGCACGCAACTCCTCCAGCGCGGCGCGCAGCGCGGTCAATTCCGCCTCCAGTCGGGGGGCATCGCTTCCGTCCGCAACTGCGCCTTGGCAATCCAGTGCGCGCCCTTGCGCCAGCCTCTCTGCACATTTAGGGGTGATCGTACCTTTCGTGCAAAAGCTGGCGGTGATCAACTGGAGAGCCGCTTGGGAAAACGAGTTCACGCGCGTCTCGCGCGCGGGTCGGCTTTGGCGTGTTCGATCGCCGTAAGTGTTTCTGAGTCCAGCACTGCCTGGGCGTCGGACGAAATGGCAAACAGTTTGCCGTCGATGTCATGGACGTGTAACTGCTCATGCGTGACAGCATCCGTCACCAGCGCGCGGCCGGTCAGGCGCAGGGCGGCTTGGAGATGTGATTGTCCCGAGACGATCCGGTAAAAACGTCCTTCTGATTGTCTCACCACCGCGTCAGTGGGGATCTCGCTGAGCTCGGTAGTGCCGAATCCGGGAAGCGACATTTCCTCGATGCGATTCTTGATGCAGGCGACCATCACGGCCGCGCCGGGGCGCTCGGATGCCGCAAGCCGTTCATATTGACCGAGGAGGATGTTGGCCTTCTCGATTGAGGGCGTCGTATAGATAAAGGACTGGATGGCGGTCGGCGGGCGAGTCAACCGGGTCGCCATGATTGCGAATGCCCAGTCCCTTTTGAAATTGCAGTGTGGGCAAACCCAGCCGTATTTGGTGGCAATCAGGATGCCAGGGGCGCCACCGTCGACTCCGTGGCGATGATCGGCGCTGTTCCTGCAGATGAATGCGCGCAGAACCGGGCCGCCGAGGCCGACCTGGTTCTCGTTGAGCTTCTGGATCTGATCGTCGGTGAACGGTGCGCGAATGTAACTCATGGCATTTGAGACGTGTAGCTTCCGCGTGGCGTGGCTATCGCCGCGCAGCCGGCACCCGGGGCGCTCGGGAGTCTGTCCGGCGGCTAACAGAAACGCTGGGCGCCAAAACACGCTGCGGCCTCCTTCCAGTTTATGCCCGGGAGAAGGTCTATGTTTCTTTGGCCGGGCCCGAACCCATTGTGTGCTGCTCGACCTCAATCCATTCCCAGGAATGGCCGGAATTGCGGTCTCGCGAACTGGCGCCGGGTGAGATCCAGGCTGGAAATACACCCGCTGCGCCTATGGATGGCTCAGGGAATGAACCCGGCAGCTTCATCAACCGTGCTTCAGGTCACCGCCGGAACCACAACATCGAGAGCCCGCACGCCACCCCCAGCAGCAGGACCGCTGCTGCCGAGAACAATGCACTGATCTCGGTTTCCTTGCGCTCGAGCGCGAAGCGGGCGCTGAGCTGGCGATACACCTGGCTCAGGTCCGCAGCCGAGCCTGCCTGGAAGTACTCGCCGTCCGTAATCGCCGCTATCGCCCGCAAAGCGGGTTCATCGAGCTGCATGTAGTAAGACAGGCTCGACTCTGCCGCGGCTCCGCCCTGCGGCGTACCGAAGCCCACCGTATAGACGCGCACGCCGCGCTGGGCGGCCATGCGCGCGGCGTCCAGCGGGTCCGGGCCGGTGGTGCGGCGGCCATCGCTGAGCAGGATCACCGCACCGTGCCGATACGAGCCGGGCTGCGCCGCCGGCCGTTCCTGTTCACGCTTGCGGACGGCGTCCGCCGCGGCGGCCTCTGTCAGCGATCTGCCGCCGGGCCCGGGTGCGAGCGACTCGCCGCTGAAAAGGATCGCTTCCAGGTCGATGCCATCGTCGGGGAACAACACTGCCAGCGCCTGGATCAGCCCGCTGCCGGTCGCCGTGCCGTGCTGCAGCTGGAAGCGATCGATTGCGTCGAGCATGTCCTGCCGGTTGTCGGTGGGGGGCAGCACCACGGTCGCCGTGGCGGCAAAAGAGACCATGCCCAGGCGCACGCTGGCCGGCAGCCCGACGATGAGATCCCGGGCAGCCTGCTTGGATGCGCCGATCCGGGTGGGTGCAACGTCGGTCGCCGCCATGCTGCGGGACGTGTCCATGGCCAGTACCAGGGTGATGGTGTCGGACGGCAGCGTGATCGTCGCAGTAGGACGGGCGCAAGCCAGCAGGGCCACGCCCAGCGCGAGCAGGAAGAGCAGCGGCGGGATGTGACGCCGCAGTCGCTGGCCGGGACCCAGGGCGGCGCGCGGCAGCGCAAGGCTGGCATACAACAGCGCGATTTTCTTGCGCCGCGCAATCAGGTACAGGTAAGCGGCTGCCAGCAGGGGCAGCGCGAGCAGCAGCCAGAGCATTTGCGGCCAGAGAAACTGCATGCACCTGCTCCTTGGCGCGTGGGTAAGACGATGGTACTGTATTTTTCACGGCGGGACGGGACCTCGGGGGCGGCAATGAAACGGGTAACGATCTACGGATGGGTCTCGGCAGCGGTGGCGCTGGTTCTCGCGGCCGTCGTGGGCTCTGCCTGGCTGTTGCAGCCGACGCCGCGCGTCCTCAAGCAAGCCGACATCGACTCGGCCGTGCTGCACACGCTGGAAACCAAGCGTCTGCCTTCGCGCACAGCCAGGGCGGCAGAGGCGGTTCGCGAGTCGGTGGTGGAAGTTCGCAGCTATGCGCCAGCGGAAAAGGCGGCGGACAAGCCGACGAAAGCGGCATCCGCCCCCCACGCCAAGCGTGATCCCCCTGCCGCACGCCCCAAAGCACTTCCCGAATCGCCCCCGCCATCCCCGCCGCCCTCGCGCGATGAACTCGCAAAAGGCGACCCACCGGGCGGCAAGGGCGAGTCCGGCGGCAAGCGCACAGCCCGCCACATCGGTTCGGGCGTGGTCGTGACCGAAAGCGGCATCATTCTCACCAGCTACCACGTCGTCGCCGACGCCCTGCGCCTGGAGGTCAGGTTCCACGACGGCCACACGGCCGAGGCCTCGGTGGTGCAGGCGTTCCCGGAGAAAGACCTCGCCGTGATCCGGCCCAGTTCCATCCCCGACGACCTGCCGCCGGCGACGCTCGGTTCCAGCCGGAACCTCGCGCCCGGCACCGAAGTCGTCGCGGTCGGCTTTCCGTTCGGCATCGGCCCGTCGGTGTCTGCCGGCGTGGTGTCGGGGCTCGACCGCAGGTTCGTTTTGCCAGACGGCAAGCGGGACCTGGACAAGCTCATCCAGTTCGACGCCGCGGCCAATCCGGGCAACTCGGGCGGGCCGCTGGTGAATCTGGATGGCGAGGTGGTAGGGATCGTCACCGCCATCCTCAACCCCAACCAGAGCGGCACTTTCCTCGGCATCGGCTTTGCTGTCACGATCGAAAGTGCCGGCGTTGCCATCGGATCCTCTCCTTTCTAGACGCGGGAGCCTTTGATGAACGACCAAGCCAGGGGCGCTGGGGACAGCGCCGACTTGATGGAACGCCTGCTGTATGAGGTGAAGCGCGTGGTGGTGGGGCAGGACCACTTCCTCGAACGGGTGCTGGTGGCGATCCTTGCGGGTGGCCACCTGCTGGTGGAAGGCGTGCCGGGCCTGGCCAAGACGCTGACCGTCAAGACGCTGGCCAGGACCATGAGCGGCTCGTTCAAGCGCATCCAGTTCACGCCTGACCTGCTGCCGGCCGACCTGATCGGCACGCGCATGTATAACCAGGGCACGGGCGAGTTCTCCACCGTGCGGGGCCCGGTCTTTGCCAACCTGCTGCTGGCCGACGAGATCAACCGCGCGCCGGCCAAGGTGCAGAGCGCCTTGCTGGAAGTCATGCAGGAAAAGCAGGTCACCATCGCCGGCGAGTCCCATCTGGTGCCCACGCCCTTCCTCGTCATGGCCACGCAGAACCCGATAGAAACGGAAGGCACCTACCCCTTGCCTGAGGCGCAGGTCGACCGTTTCATGATGAAGGTCCTGGTGGGCTATCCCAGCGAAGAGGAGGAGGCCGTCATCGTCAACCGTGTCACCGGCCCCCGCATCAGCGTGAGCCCCATCGCCACGCCCGAGCGCCTGGCAAGCCTGCAGGAGGAATGCGGCAGGATCTATGTGGATCCGAGCCTGGTCCAGTATGCAGTGCGCGTGGTGGCTGCCACCCGCAAGCCGGGAAGCTACGGGCTGGAAGGCCTGGATCGATACATAGCGTTCGGTGCCAGCCCCCGCGCCACCATCGGCCTGATCGAAGGCGCGCGCGCCCTGGCGTTCCTGCGCGGCCGGCACTATGCGCTGCCCGAAGACGTGGTCGACCTTGTGCCGGATGTCTTGCGCCACCGCCTGGTGCTCTCGTACGAGGCCATGTCCGACGGCGTGACTGCCGACCAGCTCGTCACCCGCATCCTGCAGGCGCTGCCGGTCCCGGAGCGCCCATTGGAATCCCATGTTCGGGCGCCTGCGCGATAGGCGCCGGAGCGGCCCGGAAGCCGCACCCGGTAGCGCACCCGCCGGCACGGCGCTGGCCAGCGTCGACGCAAGGCAGACCGAGGCCTTGCTGCGCCGCCTGGAATGGACCGTGGTGCGCCGCCTCGATGGCCTGCTGCAGGGCGACTACCGCACGCTGTTCCGCGGCTTTGGGCTGGATCTTGCCGACCTGCGCGAATACCGCCCCGGCGACGACGTGCGGCACATTGACTGGAACGTGACGGCGCGGCTGCAGACGCCGCACGTGCGTGAGTACCAGGAAGACCGGGAGGTCTCCGTCTGGTTCCTGCTGGACCTGAGCGGATCGGTCGGTTTCGGTTCCGGCAGCGTGAGCAAGCGCGACCTGCTGAGCGACTTCACCACCGTCATGGCGCTGCTGCTGACGCGCTATGGCAACCGGGTCGGCGCCCTGCTCTACGGCGGGGCCACAGACGCGGGCGCGTCGGTGGTGCCGGCGCGCTCGGGGCGCCGGCATCTGCTGCACCTGCTCGACCGCATGCATGCCACACCCGCCGCGTTGCCGGGCGACACCCGCTTGCGCGACCTGCTGGAGCGCGCACGGGCGGTCGCGAAACAACGATCGGTGCTGTTCGTGGTCTCCGACTTCATCAGCGCCCCGGGCTGGCAGGCATCGCTCGGAATGCTGGCCCGGCGCCATGAGGTCGTCGCCGTGCGGCTGGTCGACCCGCTGGAGATGGCCTTGCCCGACCTGGGCCTGGTCGTGCTGCAGGATGCCGAAACCGCGGAGCAGATGTTCGTCGACACGCACGACCCGGCCTTCCGCAAACGCTTCGCCGCCGCCGCCCAGGCGCGCGAGGCCGAGTTGCGCCTGGCCTTCACCCAGGCTGGCGTGGCGTGCCTGACGCTGTCGACCTACGCCCGCCTGGACTTGGCCCTGCTGCACTTCACCCGCCGGCGCCGCCACCGTCAAGGGGCCGCTGCGGTAGCAAAGCAGGAGAACGGGCCAAAGGGGGCAGCATGACCGATGCCATAAGCCGCCTACCCGTCTTCAGCTTCCTGTGGCCAGGCATGCTGTGGTTGCTCGCGCTCATCCTCGTGCTGTCCGCTGGCTACGTATGGCTCGATGGGCGCCGGCGCCACGCGACGGTGCACTATCCCACCCTCAAAACCGTCGGCGTTGCCATCAAGAGCGGCGCGACCTGGCGCCGCCACGTGTCGCCCATGCTGCTCCTGCTGGCCCTGGCCGCGCTGACCTTCGCCATCGCCCGACCCCAGGCGGTGATGCTGCTGCCCTCGCGCATCGAGACCGTGGTCCTGGTCATCGATCTGTCCGGCAGCATGCGCGCGCAAGATATCCAGCCCAGCCGCATCCGCGCCGCCCAGCAAGCGGCCAAGGTTCTGCTCGACGCACTGCCTGCGGGCGTCAGGGTGGGAGTAGTCGCGATGGCCGGCACCGCCGCCGTGGCACAGGCGCCCAGCCGCAGCAAGGATGCCGCGGCCACGGCGATCGACCGCCTCAAGCCGCAAGGCGGCACCGCGCTGGGCAATGGCCTGCTCATCGCGCTGACGACGCTGCTGCCGCAGACGGCTGGTGACGCCGAGCGCCTCATGAACGGCGACACCACGCCGCCGCAAAAGCCGGACGCATCCCGCAGCGGCGAAGCTGTGACGCCCGGCTCTTATCCCTCCGGGGCGATCGTCCTGTTTTCCGACGGTGAAAGCAACACCGGCCCGGCCGCGACGCAGGCGGCGCAGCTTGCCGCCGCGCACGGCGTGCGCGTTTATACCGTCGGGGTTGGCACGACCGAGGGTGTGGTGCTCTCGGTCGATGGCTGGTCGGCGCGCGTCAGGCTGGATGAGAAGGTATTGAAGGAAGTCGCCAATGCGACAGGCGCAGAGTATTTCCCGCTTGAGGATGCCGCGCAACTGAAGAGGGTGTACCGGGCGCTCAATATGCGGCTGGCGTTTGACAAGCGCGAACAGGTTGAAATTACTGCGTTCTTCGCCGCGCTGGGGGCGTTGCTGGCCACGTGTGCGGGGCTGCTGTCGTTGTGGTGGTTCGGGCGCGTGATGTAGGCAGGGACTGGCTCTGGCAGAGGAAACCCAGGTGTCCCTTTGCCGCAGCTGTGCCCTACACTCAAAACCACACAGCAACCGACCCCAGCCCTTCAACCTGGGCGCTGGCCCGCGTTCCCGCCGAGGCATCAGCCAGGCCGCCACAGGCCACCCGCTTCAGTTGACCGACGATGAAGACGACCTCTGGGCAGTCCAGGCGCGACGCGCAAATGTCCTGCTGGGATCGCCTCCATTCTCGGCGCCCATCGTTTCCGTGACCGGACGGATGGCTCGGATGACAACTATCAGTCCAACCGCGTTTGTCGACTTCAAGCGTTGGATGGCATCGACCGCGGATCGCGATCCGCTCAAGGTTTCCCGCGACAGACTACAGGCATCGATCGTCGAAGAACTCGCCAATCGCTTCCAGCTCGGTGTTTAGCGAAGCGGCCCGTCTGCTCGATGGGCCCTCGCCACGAACTCGGAAATTCAGGACTCCAGACACCGCGCACGCGGCAGCACCTCGTCAGCATTCACAGCGTCTTCGGCAATATGCCGATTTTGCATGCGGCTGTGCATCGCCTCACACCGCATCATCATCGTAGCTGCGGGTTCCTGGTCAGCGCCGGCAAAGCCATCATCTGCGGCGATCTGCAGATAGACTTGCCGCGAGACAACGGCGATGATCACAATGATGGCGCCGACGCCGAACGCTCGAACGGCAATAAAGAGGTACTGCGCCATGGCGAAATTACTGTATAAGCAGGAGGTGATTGGCAGTGAGCCTACACGAGGCTGTCTCGCCACGGTGTCACGCTTTTGCAGGATTGACACAATCCGTTTCGCCGCGGCGGCGAGGTCGTGCGTTACGTGACACCGCATGGCGGTGCTGAAAAGATGTCCCGGAAATCGATCGAAGCCTTACCGAGCGGCCACTACTGGGCCGTGCCCCACGCGCCCTTCCCGCTGGACGGCGGCAACGGCCATGATGAGGTGTTTCCCGGCGCCCATTGCATCAGCGACGGCAAGTGGGTCACCTTCTACAAGGACGGCGAAGAAGTCTGGGCGTGCAATGCACTGTATGCAGCCGCCCATTTCGATTTTGTCCCCATTCCCGCCAACCGCTCGGCGACAGTTGACTGAGGGGCGGCCGGCCCCACACCAGCCCTGGGTCACCTGTCCCTGCCCACAACGAAATCCCAATAGCTTTTTCGGAGATCGGGCGTTATGTTCAATACAACGCGTCACCCGAAGCCGATCGTTTCTCCAACCGAGAAACCCACCACCATCGGCCGCCGCTCACAACGGCCCGGGAAGTGCCTTCAGGCCGACCCAGATCACGCCGATGACGACATTGACCGGCACACTAAGCACGCTGGGCACATAGAAGAGCGCTGACAAACCAGGCGCGCACAGCATCAGTTCGACCACGGCACCCAAGGCATAGAAGAACAGTCCGCACCAGAGCCAGCGCCGCATATAGGTCAGCAGCCAGTGCGCGTGTGCCTGGTTGAAACGCCAGGCGACGGAGCGTTCGACGGGACCGCCCCGGCTCGCGTCCCTGAACAGCCAGCCGAAGAAGAAGTAACGGTACATCAGGGTGCGAAAGGCAAGCTCTTGCATGATGACTGCTCCATCTGCGTCAGCCTGTAGATCGCCTGGCCCACCTCCGAACGGTGCAGGTCCCTGCTGTGCGAGAAGCCTCACCCAGGGCGCTGCACCGGCAGGCACTACACCGGCTCGACCAGTACCAGCGTATCAAGAAATCGCAGCGTCCGAAGTCAATGGCCCCTGCCCGCCCGCAACACCACATCGCACGCACGCCCCGCGGTCCGGCTTTCCCGCTAGATCGCCGACTTCCTTACGGCACCGGTGGCAAAGAACTGCTGCAGGTTCTCGAACACCAGTTCCGCCATCGCCTGGCGACGCTGACAGTCGTGGGCACCCGGCTCATCTCGCTGCGCATGGGATGGCAGCTGCCGCGCTAGCGGTCCATACCGCTAGCACGGCTTTCAGCAGCGCATGCCGGTCAATGCCCTTCCTCGATATTGAGGATTTTCCCCAAGCCCAGAAAATAGTTCGCAAAGGCAAGCACGCTAGCCGTCACGGCAATATAGACGACTGACAGTGCGGCCAGCGTCGGATCGGCAAATTCCCGGACATAGTTGTACATGGAAACGGGCAGTGTCTGCGTGTCTTGCGTTGTGACGAAAAGCGATGCGGTGAATTCACTGAACGACATGATCGCCGCAAACAACCAGCCGCCAAACAGCCCCGGCGCGAGCAGCGGAATCGTAATCGTGAAAAGCACCTTCAGCGGCGACGCACCGAGGCTTGCTGCCGCCTGTTCCAGCCTTGCGTCCAGGTTTTCCATGGAAACATAGACGCTCTTCAGCACGAACGGCAGCACCAGCATCACGTGACACAGGATGACGACGCCATATGAGCGGTGTATGGAGGCCTGTGACACCAGGATGAGCAGGCCCAGCCCCAGCGTGAAGTGCGGCACCACGAGCGGAGAATGCAGGATGGCCAGCAGCGTCTGCTTGCCGGGGAATTCCAGCCGTTTGACGGCAATCGACAGGCAGGTCCCGATCACCAGCGCAATGAACGAGGACCATCCGGTGATGACGAGGCTGGCGCGGAATCCATCCCGAAAATCCGGATAACTGAAGACGCGTGCAAACCATGTCAGCGAATAGGATTCAGGTGGGAAAGTGATGATCGCCTTTTCGTTGAAGGCGGCGATCGTCACCACCACGACCGGCAGCAGCACGAATGCAAGCAGGATGGCGACGAGCAGCGGGCCCGCGACACGCAGCGGCAAAGGCAAAGCGCTTTTGATTCTCATTTTAGTGTCCTCCAACGGCTTTCAGTCGCTTGGTGAACAGCCCCAGGGAAAAGAGCGCTGCGGCCGTCAGCAGCAAGCCCATGACACTCAGGCTGGCCGCCAGCGGGAAGTTCATGGAAGCGAAGCCAAGCTGGTACACCAGCGTCGAAACCGTCGGCACGCGGCCTCCGCCAATCATCTGAGGTGTCGCAAAGGCGCTGAAGGTCCAGGCGAACGCAGTTGTGATGCCAGCCAGAATACCCGGCATCGAAAGCGGAAGCGTGACCGTGAGGAAGGTCCTGACCGGGCCGGCACCCAGGCTCTGGGCGGCTTTTTCGTAGTCCCGGTCGATATGCGAAATTGCCGTGGCAAGCATCAGGACCACGACGGGAATCGTCACGTGCACCAGCGCGACCAGCACGCCCAGGTGTGTGAACATGAGTTCCAGTGGCCAGTCGATCAGGCCGAGCTTTCGCAGCGCGCCATTGATGAAGCCATTGCTGCCCAGGACGGCGATCCAGGAGTAGGTCCGGACGATTTCCCCCAGAAACAGGGGCGTGATGGATACGACGAGGATAAAGGACTTGAGCGCCCGGCTCCTGACGCGCACCAGGGCATAGGCCAGCGGGTACGCAACAAGCAGCGAAAACACGGTCGTCTCCACGCTCAGCCACAAGGTGTTGGAGAACGCGTCGAGATAAATCGACTTGGTCAAGTCGCTGAAGTTGGCGAACGTGAATCCGCCGACATCCAGGGAGCCGGGCACATACGCCCGGAAGCTGAACTGCAGGACCGCAATCAACGATACCGCGATGCACAGCGCGACAAGTACTGCTGGGGAGACCAACCAGGCTCGTGGATCGGGGCGCATTCTTAAACCTTATTCCAGATGCTCAATCGGCGAGGGAGGATCGGCGCGGTGCATGGCCGCGGCGACCCTCCCTCCATACTCTTACTATCGGGTTCAGTTCATGACGTTTTCAGTGAACCACTTCCGCCATTCCGCAGTCTTCTCGGCGCGCAGCTTGTGGTCCACGAGGATGGCCTTTTCCCACTGCTCCTTCGTCGTGAACACGCCGGGCAGCTTGGCGTCTTCAGGCGAAACCTTGGCGTCGTCGATGACGGGGCTCGCCTTCTTCAAGGCCACGATCTTCGACTGGACGTCCGGGGACAAGGCGATGTTCATGAACTTGTAAGCCAGATCGGTCTTGGTGGAGCCCTTCGTGATGGCCATGGTATCGATGCCGAGCACAGCGCCTTCCTTCGGCGTGGCCAACTTGACGGGCACACCCTGGCTAATCATGTGATAGGCGTTGATCGACAGGATGACCTGCACGGGCGTTTCGCCGGTGGCGATCAACTGCTGCGCATTGGCGTCATTCGTATAGAACGCCTTGAAGTTGGGCTTGAGCGCCTTGAGCTTGTCCTGGCCCTTTTCCCAGCTTTGCGCATCGCCACCCGACAGCATGGCCGATACCGCGACCACATGGCTCGGATCGAAGTCAGGCACGCCAATCTTGCCTTTCAGGGCCGGGCTCCACAGGTCGTTCCAGCTCTCGAACTTGACGCTGGGCGGCACCAGGTCGGCGCGATAACCGATGGTATAGACATAGGCCCAGCTGCCGATGTGATACGGGCTGATCTTGGCGCGATCGACCAGATGCTTGTAATTCGGAATCTTGCTCGTATCCAGCTTTTCAAAGAGATTGCCGTTGGCGTAGAGCCAGCCGACGTGGGAAGTCGTGAAGGTAACGTCGCTCTCGGGCTTGGAGGCAAGCTTCGCCTTGTTCAGGCGGTCGATGGTGCCGCCCGTGATGTACTTGACCGGCACGCCGGTTTGCCGCGTGAATTCCTTGCCGATGCTTTCATCGATGAGGTCGCGGAAACTGCCGCCCCAGGTGCTCACCACCAAGGCTTCCTGGGCCCATGCCGCCGTACTGCCAAGCGTGGCGGACAGCGCGCAAAGTGCCAAAAGCTTGCGAATCGTCATTTACTAACCCCCAATCGAAAAGATAAACATCTGATAGAACTGGAAATACGCTGGAACGTGCCACCGAGAAATGCAATCACAAGCAGCGACGCGTTGCTGACGCAACGACGTTGACGCAATGACTTCGAATTACGGAGCCTATGATGTGAAAGTCGTACCAGGCGGCCAAGTCGGCTTTTTCGTAGGGGTGCCTCACATTTCCCAATGGGGTTGTGGATTGTTCCGCCGTCTGGAACAGGTTAGCGGCCGTGTGAGGTTCGGTGGTATTCGGAAATTCCTAAACGGCCGGCAGGAAAATACAAATTGCGCGGCCAGCGGCTGCGCATGACCATGCAGTCGGGTGCATCGCCCCCAACCTCCCGCCACCTGCTGAATCGATCTGAATCGACCATGAAGCATACCCGCATCCGCACCTTCAACACCAAAGTCACCTACCCTGAACAGAATCTGGACAACGACCTTTGCCAAGCCGTTGTCGCGCGAGGCAGTACCGTTTTTCTGCGAGGGCAGATCGGCCAGAACCTCGATACCTCGGAGAGCGTGTGCATCGGGGACGTCGCCGGACAGGCGGAGCAGGCCATGGCCAACATCGCGATGCTGCTCAAGGAAGCCGGCGGCGAGCTCGAGGACATCTGCAAGATCACGATCTACATCATCGACCCGCGCTACCGCGAGGCGGTCTATCGCGTCGTGGGCCGCTGGCTGAAGGGTGTCTTCCCGGTCTCGACCGGCATCGTCGTATCGGCTCTGGCCCGCCCCGAGTGGCTGGTAGAGATCGACGCCACCGCTGTCATCCCCGACTGAGCTGCCATGACCTTTTCCATCATTGCACGGTGCCCCGCCACCGGCCAGTTCGGCGCCGCCGTGGCGTCCTCGTCACCGGCGGTTGCCTCGCGCTGCATCCGCGGCCGCAAAGGGGTCGGCGCAGCCGCGAGCCAGAATATTACCGACCCGGATCTGGGGCCCCTCGCCCTGGATCTGATGGCCAGCGGCCTGACGCCGGAACGTGCCCTCGCAGAGCTGCAGAAGCGCCCCCATATCGAGTATCGCCAGCTCATGGCCATCGACGCGCACAACCCGCCAGTGGTTTTCACGGGTGCCAAGGCGCTGGGCACCCTGGCAAGCGTGGTCGGCACCCATGCCGCATGCGCGGGCAACATGCTGGCGACGCGTGACGTGCCCCAGGCCATGCTGTCGGCCTTCGAGCAAACCGAAGGCGCGCTCGCGGAACGGCTGATGCAGGCCATGCTCGCCGGCCAGGCCGCCGGCGGCGAGGAAGGTCCGGTGCACTCGGCAGGCCTGTTGGTGTACGACGCGCAAAACTGGCCTGTCGTGGATCTGCGCCTGGACTGGGTAGAAAGCGATCCGGTCGAGGCCCTCTATGCCGCCTGGCAGATTTACGCGCCGCAGCTGAAGGACTATGTCAAGCGGGCGCTCGATCCCCGTGCGGCGCCCAGCTTCGGCGTTCCCGGAAACCTGTGACCTGGCCGACGCATCGAATGACAGCGGGCAGCGCAGGTCAGGCGGCCGGCACTCGAAAAGGCAAACCTTCTCCAGTACACTGGACCGTTCCCCTTTTCCCGATCTCGACATGCTCAATCGCATTTCCCTGCGCCAGATGGAGTATTTCGTCGCAACGGCGAAGCATGGCAGCATCGCCGCTGCGTCGACGCAAATCCATATCTCCTCTCCCTCGATCTCCGCAGCGATCGCCCATATCGAGGCCGAACTGGGCGTGCAGCTGTTCGTGCGCCATTCTTCCAAGGGCATTGGCCTGACCACCATCGGCAAGCTGGTCCTGCATCACTGCGAAGATATGCTCGGACGGTCGTCCCGACTCTATGAAATCGCCTCCGATTCGAGCGACGTCATTCAGGGCACCTTGCGGGTGGGAAGCTTCCAGTCGCTCACGGCCATGATTGCGCCCGAGGTCATCTTCGGCTTTTCGCGCGCCTTCAATAAAATCGAGCTGCAGATGGTCGAAGGCGATCAGGAAGTCTTGATGAACAAGCTCCATGCGCTCGAGATCGACGTGGCGATCACCTACGACCTGCATCTTGAGGACGACATCCAGTTCGAGAGCCTGGCGACGATGCCGCCCTATGTCCTGGTGAGCGAGGTCCATCCGCTGGCGCAGCAGAAAGTCGTCTCCTTCGAAGAGCTGGCGCCCGAACCCTACGTCCTGCTCGATATGCCGATGAGCCGGGACTATTTCACCTCCCTGTTTGAAAAGGCTGGCGTGACGCCGAACATCGCGGCGCGTTCGCAGTCCACGGAAGCAGTCCGGTCCATGGTCGCCAACGGAATTGGCTACGCGCTCTTCAATGTGCGCCCCAAATCCAATCAGTCGCTCGACGGAAAACGCATGGTACGGGTCCGCCTTGCCGGTACCCATCGGCCCATGCTGCTCGGCCTGGCGACTTACAAGCCGATGAAACAGTCAAGATTGACGAAAATCTTCATGGAACGCTGTCGCGCTTATATCTCCGACCAATACATCCCCGGAATGAGCGCTCCAAGTTTCTTCGATCCCCATTTAGCAGCGCCCTGAAACGGCGCCCTGAAGCGCCAACTTCCTCGGTCATGCCATATTCGGCAATGCCCCATCAAAATGGGCCAGAGATGGAAAATCAAACCTCCTCCGCAAGCGTCTCGCTCCTGGAGACGCTCATTTCTTTCGCATCGGTTTCCCTGACGCCAAACATCGCGCTCATCCACAAAGTCCAGGACATCCTGGCGGAAGCCGGCATCGAATCGATGCTCGCGCCCGACCCGCAAGACCCCAGCCGATCCAATCTGTTTGCGACGGTCGGTCCGGCGGGCGTTCCGGGCGTCCTGCTCTCCGGCCATACCGATGTGGTGCCGGTGGAAGGCCAGCCCTGGACTTCGCCCCCTTTTGAGGCAACGCACCGGGATAGCCGCATCTACGGACGCGGCACAGCCGACATGAAAGGCTTCGTGGCCTGCGCCGTCACCGCCATGGTGGCAGCCGCTCGGCAGCCGCTCCAGCGCCCCTTGCAGCTAGCGCTGTCCTTCGATGAGGAAATCGGCTGCGTGGGCGTGCGCCACCTGCTGCGCCGCCTGGAGAACAGCCTCCCCGCACCCTACCTGTGCATTGTCGGCGAGCCGACCCTGATGCGGATCGGCACCGGTCACAAGGGCAAGGCTGCCTACCGGGCAGTCTGCTGCGGCCAGGCCGGCCACTCAGGCCTGGCGCCCAGGTTCTTCAACGCCATCCACATGGCCAGCGACCTCGTCGCATCCCTGCGGGACGTGCAGCGTGAACTGGCGGAAAGCGGCCCGCGCGAGGAGGGCTACGGCGTGCCCTACAGCACGGTCCACGCCGGCGTCATCCACGGCGGCCGCGCCTTGAACATCGTGCCCAGCGAATGCGAAGTCAGCTTCGAGATTCGCAACGTCTCGGAAGATAAACCCGAGGCGATCCTGAAGCGCGTCCTGGAACGCCTGGCCGAGCGCGTCAAAAATGAGGCGCTGGATCCTGCGGCGCCCTTACCAGACATCCAGATGACGAACAGCTATCCCAGCCTGAACACCCGCGAGGATTCGCCCGCTGTCGGTCTGCTCGCCTCGCTGCTCCCCCCGGGCACCCCATGCGCCAAGGTGGACTATGGCAGCGAGGGTGGATTGTTCCAGCAGAGCTGGAACGAAACGCCAGTGCTGATCTGCGGGCCTGGTAGCATTGAAGTCGCACACAAGGCGGACGAGTATGTGGAGCTGGCGCAGATCGAAGCCTGCGACCGCATGCTGGCCGGCCTCGTCGAATTTCTTTGTGAATGAGTCCTGGCGTCCGGGCCAAGCTTCGGCCCGGACGCCAGAATCTTTTTGAAAGCGTCTCTTACTTCGTCAGCAGGATGCTGCGGTCGACCGACTGGATATCCGTCTTGCCGCAAAACGCCATGGAGAGATCGAGCTCGTTCTGAATGATGTTCAAGGCCGTGGTCACGCCTTGCTCGCCGAGGGCGCCCAGGCCATACATCATGGCGCGACCGATATACGTGCCACGCGCCCCGAGCGCGATGGCCTTGAGCACATCCTGGCCCGAGCGGATGCCGCCATCCATATGGACTTCCACCCGATCCCCGACGGCTTCCACGATGCGCGGCAATGTGGAGATCGATGACGCAGCGCCGTCCAGCTGGCGCCCGCCATGGTTCGACACGATGATGGCATCGGCGCCGCTTGCCACCGCCAGCCGCGCATCCTCGGGGTCCTGGATGCCCTTGACGATCAGCTTCCCATCCCACCGCTTCTTGATCCATTCGATATCCTGCCAGGACAGACGCGGATCGAACTGCTCCTGAGTCCACTCCACCAGCGACCCGATATTGTCGACGCCCTTGGCATGCCCGACGATATTGCCGAACTGACGGTGTTTGGTACCCAGCATGCCCATGCACCAGCGCGGCTTGCTCGCCATGTTCACAAGGTTGCGCAGGGTCGGCTTGGGCGGCGTGGACAGACCGTTTTTCTTGTCCTTGTGCCGCTGGCCGAAGACCTGCAGGTCCATCGTGACCACGAGCGCCGAACAATTGGCATTCCTGGCACGGTCGATCAGGCTTTCGACAAACGTCCGGTCGCGCAGCACATACAGCTGGAACCAGAACGGATGGCGCCCGGTCGCTTCCGCCACCGCCTCGATCGAGCAGATGCTCATGGTGGACAAGGTGAATGGGATGCCGTGCTGCTTCGCCGCGCGCGCGGCCAGAATTTCTCCATCGGCGTGCTGCATGCCGGTCAACCCGGTGGGCGCGATCGCCACCGGCATGCTGACCGGCTGGCCCACCATGGTGCTGGCGGTGCTGCGCTCGGTAATGTCGACCGCCACGCGCTGGCGGAATTCGATACGCTGAAAATCCGCCTCGTTGGCACGGTAGGTATATTCGGTCCACGAACCGCCGTCGACATAGTCATAGAACATGCGCGGCACGCGCTTTCTCGCCAGGCTGCGCAGGTCTTCAATGCACGTCATCTCGGCCATGGGAACTCCCTTGAAAAAAACAAAAAGCTGCCGGATCACCCGATCCGGCAGCTCGTCCGTGCAACCTCGTTACCAATGACAGGTCACCGTGCAGCCTCAAGAACAGGCTCAAGACCGCTCATACGTCATGTAGCCGTTCTGGAGCACGATATGGTCAGCGATGTATTTCGCATCGTGCCAGACGCCATAGATGAAGGAAGACGCCCGGTTGACCAGATTTGGCAGGCCCAGGAAATAGATACCGCCTTCTGCGGAGATGCCGCGCTTGTGGAACGGATCGCCCTTCTCATCGAAGGCATTCTTCACGTTCAGCCAGTTGAAATCAAACTTGAAACCGGTCGCCCAGAGAATCGTGGTGATGCCGGCTTCAGCCAGGTCGAGGCTGAGGATCGGGTTCTTGAGGCACTCCGGGTCCGACAGCAGCTCCCAGGCGTCAGGTTCCGGCGGAAACGGCAGGCCATTCTCTTCAATATAGGCATCCGCTTCGCGCAGCACGTCGAAGTAGGCGCGGTCGCCTTCGGCGATGTTCTCGGGCAGGCCTGGCTCGAACGTCATGACGCCATCCTTGTAGGATTGGGTCAGGCCGACCAGGTTGATGCCCGCGTGCGCCAGGCGCCGGAAATCGACGGTCTTGCCGCCTTCATAGCCGCTCACGGCGAAAGCGACGTGCGCCTTCTTGGGCCGGATCCTCACTTCATCCCACAGGCCGAGGGCGCCCAGCCACCAGCAGTAGTCACGGCCACGGTACGCGCGCGGCGGGCGGTAATGCTCGCCGACCGAGAGATAAACCGTCTTGCCGGCCTGGCGCAGCTCTTCGGCGATCTGCGAGCCGGAAGCGCCCGCGCCCACCACGAGCACCGCGCCTTCCGCCAATTGGCCCGGATTCTTGTAGGTCGAGGAATGCAGCTGCTGGATTCTTTCGCTCTCAGGCACGATCTTCGGATAGGCCGGCGTCTGGAACGGGCCGGTTGCGGCAACGACGTTGTCTGCCTCGATGATGCCATCGGAAGTCGTCACCCTGAAGCCGGGACGCCCTTGATGCCGTTCCACCTGCTTGACTTCCACGCCGGTACGGACCGGCGCCTTCAGCATGGCGGCGTAGCTCTCGAAATACTGGGCCATGCGCTCTTTCGGCGGAAAGGTCTCCGGCGAAATGCCCTCGAATTTCATCCCGGGAAAACGGTCATGCCAGGCCGGTCCATTCGCGACCAGAGAATCCCAACGTTCCGAGCGCCAGCGCTCTGCGATTCGGCTGCGTTCCAGCACGACATGCTGCACACCCATGTGCGCGAGATGCTCACTCATCGCGATGCCCGCCTGGCCAGCACCGACCACCACGGTGTTGATTTTTTCCACTGACATTTGAATTTCCTAAGAATAATCGCCCCGGTCAGTCGCCCCGGCACGGAAGCTTCGACAGCAAGGCGTACTGGCGCCCTGGAGACATCGCTCATCGACGGTGGCCAGTTTGATGAAGCCCACATCGTTTGAAAATCACGTTTTTCAAACTCAGGACTTAGGAAAAAGTAAAGCGCCGGCCGAAGGGTGCCGCTCCGCCCCCCGCACCCGCGCACCACAAGGCGTTCCGGGCCATCGCATCCGCGCCGCCTGCGCCTGAAAACAGGCATTTCGTTTTTTCCGAGGGACCGCATCAGTTTCGGCAAAGTCCCGATTCTGGCTGTTTGACTTATCCTGCTTGCCAGTACCAGCTCGGCCTCGATGTCATTGGGCCCAAGCCTGGAGCACGGCATACTCCTCAATCTCCGTACAACCATGAACGTAGCCAACTCCGAGCCTGCCGCACAGCAACACCACGCACAGCCCGATACCGCAGTCAGCCTGGAACGGGTGGTCAAGAAGTATCACGACCACACCGTGCTGCACGAGCTCTCGCTGAAGATACGACGCGGGGAATTCCTCACCCTGCTGGGCCCGTCCGGCTGCGGCAAGACGACGCTCCTCAACCTCATCGCCGGCTTTGCGGAAGCCGACACCGGCGAGATTTTCATCGATGGTCAGCCGGTGACCTGCGAGCCGCCGCACAAGCGGCAGATCGGCATCGTCTTCCAGAACTACGCGCTCTTTCCCCACATGACCGTCGAGCGCAATATCGGCTATGGCCTGCGCATGCGGGGCGTGGGCAAGGATGAAATCGCACAGCGCGTGAAGCAGGTGATGGACCTGGTGAAGCTCGACGGCCTCGGGCACCGCAAGCCCCGCGAACTCTCGGGGGGCCAGCAGCAGCGCGTGGCGCTGGCGCGGGCGCTGGTGATCCAGCCCAAGGTACTGCTGCTGGACGAGCCTTTCTCGGCCCTGGACAAGAACCTGCGCGGCTCCATGCAGGTCGAGATCCGGGAAATCCAGCGCCGCCTGGGCCTGACCACAGTATTCGTCACCCACGACCAGGGCGAGGCGCTGGCCATGTCCGACCGGATCGCGGTGATGTCGAACGGCATCATTCGGCAGATCGCGTCGCCGGCCGATCTGTATCAGAACCCGCAAGACCCGTTCGTGGCGTCCTTCCTGGGCGACGTGAACATTCTGCCGGCGCATTATCACGGCCAGACGGCAACGGATGTGCAACTGCGCCTGGGCTCGGGGCTCATCAGCTTCCCGCATGCCCGCCTGGCCGACGCATCGCATGACGGGGAAAGACTGGACGTGTACGTGCGCCCGGAGCACATCAAGCTAGAGAATCTGCATTCCGAATCGGTGTTGAGCGGCACGGTGATCAATCACGTCTACCAGGGCGATCACATCAATACGTTCATCGACGTGGACATTCCGATGACGGCCCGTCAGGTGGTCACGGTGCGCAGTGCGGGCCTGAGCGCCATGCAGCAATGGCCCATCGGCTCGGTCGCGGGACTTGCGCTGCCCGATGAGGGCGTCAGCATTTTCAGTCCGCAGAAGCGGACGTAAGAACAGATGCAAGATCGCAACGCGAAGGCATAACACAACGCGTCAGACAACGCCGCCTGAGAGAACACACCGATGACCAGTCTCCCCCGCTCCATGCAAGCCATCATCGCCCGTGAACCCGGCGACGCCAGTGTGTTAACGCTGGCCGAGCGCCCCATGCCCGAGCCCGGTGCTGGCGAAGTCCTGCTGCGCGTGCTCGCCGCCGGCGTCAACCGGCCCGACATCATGCAGCGTCAAGGTATCGCAAAGCCCGCGCCCGGCATCACCGACGTGCTCGGCCTGGAAGTCTGCGGCGAAGTGGTCGCCTGCGGTCCCGGTGTGGACAGCCAGCTGATGGGTCAGCGGCTGATGAGCCTGGTGCCCGGCGGCGGCTATGCGCCGTGGTGTACGGCGCCGGTCGATCAGTCCTTCATCGTGCCCGGCACTCTTTCCGATGCCGAGGCAGCCGCCTTGCCCGAGGGGCTGTTCACCGTGTGGCACAACCTGTTCGAGCTGGGCCGCCTGGCCATGGGCGAAACCGTCCTGATCCACGGTGCAGCCGGCGGCATCGGCACGCTCACGATCCGCATGGCGCATGCCGCCGGCGCAACCGTCATCGTCACGGACAACGACGAAAGCCGTTTTCCAGAACTGCGCGCCATGGGCGCCGATGCGACGATCTGCTGGCCCACCACCGATTTCACCAAGGCCTGCCTGGAGTACACCGAGGGGCGCGGGGTCGACGTGGTAATCGATATCGTCGGCGGCGACTATGTCCGTCGCAATCTTGCCGCCATGGCCTTCGGCGGCCGCCATGTCAGCCTGTCCTTCATGCAGGGTTCGGCGGTCAATGTCGAACTGCTGACGCTGATGCAGCGCCAGGTGAGCCTGCACTCGTCCACCATGCGCCCCCAGAGCCATTACGAAAAGACCCGGATGGCCCAGAGCATTGCCCGCCATGTCATCCCGCTGCTGAAAAACGGACGGGTCAAGCCGCGCATCCACGCCACCTTCCCGCTCGCGGAGGCGGTCGCGTCCCACCAGATGCTGGAAAGCGGCAAGGTCTTCGGCAAACTGGTCCTGATCCCCAATAAAGCATGCTGAAACTTCTTTTCGCTCCGACCTCGCCATTTGTGCGCAAGGTCATGGTCTGCGCACACCTGACGGGGCAGGCCGAATACATCGAGCTGCTGGACAGCGCCGCCCATCCGGTGCGGCGCGACCCGCGCATCGCGGCCCACAACCCGCTCGCCAAAGTCCCGACGCTGATCCTGGAAAATGGCCAGGCCATCTATGACAGCCGGGTGATTTGCGAGTACCTGGCCAGCCGGGCAGACGCCGCGGACATCTTTCCCGCCTCCGGCCCCGCGCGGTGGATGGCCCTGACCCGCCAGGCGCTCGGCGATGGCCTGCTCGACGCCGCGCTGCTCGCGCGCTACGAACGGACGGCGCGCCCCGAGGAGGTCCAGTGGCCCACGTGGCGCGAAGCGCTGCTGACGAAAGTCAGCGCCTGCCTCGAGTCAATCGACGCCATCGCACCGGACCTGGTGGAAGAACAGCCCACCATCGGTGAAATTACCATCGGCTGCGCGCTGGGGTATCTGGACTTCCGGTTTCCCGAATTCGATTGGCGCGCCCAATACGGCAACGCGGCACGCTGGAATGAGGCTTTCCAAAGCCTGCCCGCCATGCAGGCCACTCGCCCCCACGAAGGTTGAGATACAGAGGTTAGAACATGAGCGAAAAGATCACCATCTGGTTCCTGAACGGACCCAACGCCAATCTTTATGGCCTGGACGCCAACAAGACGTACGGCAGCGACAGCTTTCCGGTGCTGCATTCACGATGCGAGCAAAAGGCCGCGTCCCTGAATGCCGACCTGCGCTTTTTGCAGTCGAACTACGAGGGACAGCTGGTCGACTGGATCCAGGAAGCGCGCGGCGTGGCGGACGGCATCATCATCAATGCGGCCGGCCTGACCTACTCGTCGATTCCGATCCTCGATGCCTTGCTGTCTTTCCCCGGCAAGATCATCGAAACCCATATGAGCAACATCTGGAAGCGCGAGCCGTTCCGCCACCACTCCTACATCTCCAAGGTGGCGGATGGCGTGATCGCCGGGCTGGGCGGCGACGGCTACGAATTTGCCATCGAGGCCGTCACGCGGCTGGTGCAGAAAGGCAGAGCAGCGGTCTGATTTCCCATGCGCACGCGGAACGGGAGCAAGATGTACTCTCGCTGCCGTCCTTGCCATTTTTCTCAATGCAGTTGCCAAGATGCCAATTTCTGAAGATACCCCCTCGGGCGCGCTGGCCTTCTACAGCGCATTCGACGATTTCGACACGTGGAAGCGCGCGCTCCAGGCCCAGCTCCCGAATCTGAAGGTCATTCACTCCAGCGAAATCACCCGGCCGGCCGACATTCACTACGCGCTCGCCTGGAAACCGCCGGAGAATTTTTTTGCCGGGATGACGAACCTGCGCCTGATCGTCAATCTGGGGGCGGGGGTTGATTCACTGGTTCAGCGGCAGGATCTTCCCCAAGGCATTCCGATCACACGACTCACGGACCCGCAGATGGCGCGCATGATGGCGGGGTACGTGCTGTTCTCTGTGCTGCGGCACGCCCGGGACATCCCGTACTTCGAGCAGGCGCAGCGGCGGGGTGAGTGGGCCTACCGTCATCCCCGTTCTCCGGAAGACACCCGCGTGGCGGTTCTGGGGCTCGGTCAGCTGGGCGCGAAAGCGGCCCACGAACTGCAGCGCCAGGGGCTCAAGGTGATCGGCTGGTCGCGCAGCCCGGCGCAGATCGAAGGCGTGGAATGCTTTGCCGGACCGGAAACGCTCGACACCGTGCTCGGACAGGCGGACATTGTCGTCGTGATGCTGCCGCTCACGCCGCAGACGGCGGGCATCCTGGATCGGGCGCGACTCGAGCGGCTGCCGCGAGGCGCGGCCTTCATCAACGTTGCGCGGGGCGCACTGGTCGATCAGGCGGCGCTTACGGACCTGCTCCAAAGCGGCCACATCGGCGGGGCAACCCTGGACGTTTTCGAGCGCGAACCTTTGCCTGCCGGGGATCCGCTGTGGAGCATGCCCAATGTGCTGATCACACCCCACCTGGCTTCGGTGGCGATTCCGTCATCAGCGGCAAGACAGATTGCGGAAAATGTTATTCGTGTTTCCGCCGGCGAGTCGCCGGACAACATCATCGATCCAGCACGCGGCTATTGAGGTATGGACTACGTCCGGCGCAATGCGCCAGACGCGTGGAACGGGCGAGAGACGCGACCAAAATGAAGCGAAGCGGTTCTGGCTGGGGACCACCCCAGGAAGCGTACGCCGGCAGGCCTTCCGCGGGCACGATCAAACCTTGCCGACAGGGCGTTCAGTTCCGGGCTGCTTGTGCTGGAGATTGTGCTGATGTTGAACACGCGCAACTTGATACGCTCACCAAGACGGGCAATGCCGCGCTCGATGGCGGCAGGCGAAAGCTGCAGTTTCGGGACGACAGGCGGCGGGGCGGCTGGACGACGGGCCAACCTGGGAAGTATCGGCCACCTTCGACAACGTCGACGGAAAGCCGACTGTCATAGAGATGCGGCACAAGTAATTCGCGGGGTGACGTGCAACCGCTGCGGAGAACGGTAGTGCACCGCTCCCCCGCTCAGTGCGGCAGACTGAGGTAATACCGCCCAAGCTCCGTCAGTGCCCCATCGGCGGCCAGCAGGCTGGTGAAATGGACGTCATGGCTCCACCGGCCCGTGAACCACGCGTATCGGAATACGTCAGCGCGCTGCTCGCACGTCGCCACCATCTCCTGCATCTGCCGCTTCTGCTTGTCCAGCGTGTCGATCTGCGCGCCGTCGTTGCCTGCGTGCCAGTTGGCAAACTCCGTTACCCAGAACGGCTTGCCGTACTTGGCCAGGCGGTCAAGCTGGCCGCCGAGGCCATAGTCGTACCAGTGGAAGGCGAGGTAGTCGATGCGTGGGTCGCGGCCGCCATTGGCGGCCCGATACGCAGCGTAGAACGCGTCCAGCCACGCTACCGGGTCTTCAGAGCCTGGCATCGTTCCCCATGTGATCGCGGGGCCGACAAGCTTCACGCCGGTGCGGGCGGCGATGCTCTCGTAGCGGGGCCATGCGGCGGCGGCGGCGGCCGGCGAGAGGTTGGCCTGGTCGAGCAGGTTCGGCTCATTCATCAGCAGCAGGTACCGGATACCCGGACGGGCAAGCAGGTAAGCCTCGACGGCGACGGCGTCGAAGTTGTCGTTCCAGAGCATGGGGATATGGTCCATGCCATAGGCGGACTTGGCGTCGGCAGGCGCCGCGGCGTTCGGTTGCGCGGCCCAGTTGTACCACCACGAGACGCCGGGCGCCAAAGCGGCAAAGTCGGCCGCGCTGGCGAGATCGTAGGCGATGCCTCGCTTGGCGCTCTTGCCGGTGACCGGTGTCGACGCAGGGGGCGTGGTGGGCGCCATGACCGGCGGCGTGCCTCCATTGCCGTCGTTGCCATTCTTCGTGGTGTTGTCTTCCCCGCCACCGCCGCACGCGGCGAGTGCAAAGGCCATCATCACTGCCAGCAGGCAGTGGCCAATACGTTTGCGCACGCTCATTTGGAATTCAGGAATGGGATCGGTCTGCGAGACCGGCCGTCACGCTTGTGCAAGCCTGCCCGCTCCGGAGAGCGGGCAGGCACCCGGGATTACAGCGACTGCAGGAACGCCGCGATGGCGTTGCGGTCGGCCTTGGGAAGCGCTTCAAAGCGCGTCCGGCTGTCCGTGGCCTCGCCACCGTGCCAGAGGATCGCTTCCACCAGGTTGCGCGCGCGGCCGTCGTGGAGCAGGCGCACGTTCTGGTCGCCACCCTGGACGAAACGCAGCGAGCCGACGCCCCACAGCGGAGCGGTACGCCATTGGCTCGGATAGGCGCGCCCCTCGCTCAGGGAGTCGGCCAGGCCCGGGCCCATGTCGTGCAGCAGCAGGTCGCTGTACGGATGGATGGTCTGTTCGCGCAGTTCGGCAAATGGGTGCGTGTTGCCGGTTTTCATGGTCGGGGTGTGGCAGGCCACGCACCGGACTTGCGCGAACAGCTCGCTGCCGCGCGCGATCTGCGCGGGATTCACGTCATGCTCCGGCGACACCCGCACGCCATCCGGGAAGCCGCTGCGCAGGCTGCGCTGGGCCGGCACGCCGATTAGCGACAGGTAGTGCGACAGGCGCTGCAGCTCGGTTTCATTGACCGCGCTGGGCACGGTCGAGCCGCGGCAATCCGGTGCGCCACGCTGGCAACCCCGGTCCGGGAAGACCGGAGAGGTCACGCCCATGTCCTTCATCAGCGCGTCCGCGACCTGTTGCCGGATGCTGCCCTTCGACGCCTTCCAGCCGAAGCGGCCAAGGTGGGTCTTGCCGGTCTCCGGATCGACGATCCAGTTCGGGATGCCCTTGATGCCGTCGCCATTGGCATCGTTCGGATCGGCCAGCGCCAGGATGGTGGGCTCGGCAACGGCCTCGAGCAGGCCCATGCCGATCACCTGCGGCGCCTGGCGTGTCGAGAAGCGCGCCGGCACCGGTCCCTTGAATGCATAGACCGGCTTGACCAGCTCGACCTTCTCGCCATCGGGCAAGGTGCGCACCCTGGTCTCGTACGACTGCACGGTCACGTCATAGGCAGGCGCAGCGGGATCCTGCGCGTTCTGCTGCACGTTGTGGCCGTAGACCGGATCGGCCTTGCCGTCGGCCGTGGCGGTCAGGAACGAGAGCGTGTCGAGCTTGGCGCCGATGCCCGCGACCGCGCTGCGGCCGTTGTTGGTATGGCACTCGATACAGCGCGGCTGGTTGTAGCGCGGGCCGAGCTGGCCGATGTGCGCGGTGAATTTCGGGTTGTCGACATCGTGTTCCGAGTGCGTGCCATCCAGGAACGAGGTGTGGAACAGGCGCCGGCCTTCAACAAAGCGCTGGGTGTTGGCGATGCCGATGTTGTTCGCCATCTGCTGGAACACCCGCATCGGTTCTTCCGAATAGTTGTACGAGATGCTCGCCTGGCCGCCCAGCAGCGTCTCGTCAGGCAGGACCTCGGAGTCCAGGTTCGGGACGATGCCGTACCACGGCCGCATGCCCACGCCCACGACGTAGAGCTGCTCGAACGAGTAGTAGCGGCTGCCGCCGCCATCGACCACCGGATCGCGCTTGAGCCTGGGTGCCGGCGCCAGCTCGACCCTGTCGCCGATCTTCAGTGGGCTGTGCGGGTCGGTACGCCAGTTGGAATCGACCACCATCATGCAATCCTCGCGCGGCTGCCCCTCGCGGCAGATCGGCAGGCCGCCTTCCTTCGGGTTGTTGAACCCGAAGTTCAGCGCCCAGCCGTAGTCGCGCACGTTGGGATCGAGGACATTGCGGAACAGGCTGAAGGTGGTGCCGTCGAAGATGCCCTGGTTCACGCGCAGGTAAATCTCGATGCGCTGGCGCCCGGCCGGCACATGGTCGCGGATCTCGAGGCCGAAGGTACGGTTCTGGAAGTAGAAGGTAGGGAAGGTCAGGTAGCGGCCCGGCCCCGCATCGGGGGCGTCCCACGGCTCGCCGCGTTCGCGCGCGTGCCGCTCGGTCGGGCGCGAGCCCATCAGGGTGACCAGCGTGCCGTCAGGTTCGCGGTACTGGATCTGCTCCATCAGCGGCGTATCGGCCGCGAACAAGGGCGTATAGCCAAGCGGCTCCTGCACGGCAGGGGGTGGCGGTGCCGAAGCACTGTCGCCGCCACCGCCACCGCAGGCGGTGGCCAGCAGGATTGCCGCCAGCATCGAGACCGACGCGCGCACGGCGCGGGATGCCGCGCTGCCCGGCGCGCGGCATTGAGCAAGGAACTTCATGATTGACCCCTCTTTTTCTTTTGTGAAACGCATGATCGATGTACGACTCTTATGCGGGCGCGCGAGCGTCGAGCGCCGCGGCCGTCGAGGATGATGATTGACATCTAAATGGATGTCAATCATCATCCTCGCGCGCGACGCAATCGTGCGAGATCAATGAGGCATGCGCATGACACGCGCCGGGGATCTTAGTGAGAGAGGCGCCGACGGAATGCTGAAGCGCAACCGCGGCCTTTCGGGGACTGGTTCAGTCGTCCGTGGCGGACGTCGAATCGAACTGCGCGAGCAGGAAATCCTGTACCGTGGCCAGTATCTTTCCCGACAGCGTCGGGTCATCCACCGCCCGCGCCAGGCCAAGCGCGCCAATCATGGCGCTCAGGGCGACGATCGCTCCGGCATCGTGGCCAGCATCGTCAGCCGCGTCCAGCAGCCCGCCGATCGTTCCCAGGCTCTTGCGCACCTGCTCGGTATATAGCGCGCGCGCGCCCTCGTGGGCGCGGCCCATGTCGTTGACCACCGCCGCAACGGCGCAGCCGGTGCCCGGAGAGTCGCGGTGCCTCTTGCTCAGGTACGCCGACACCATCGCCTGGAAGGTGGCTCGCCTGGCCGAGCGTGCCTGGGTGCTTGCGAAAGCAGAGACAAGGGCTTCGGCGACCAACTCGTCGCGGGATTCGAAATGCTTGTAAAAGCCCCCGTGCGTCAGGCCAACCTCCTTCATAAGGTTGGCGATGCTCAGCCCTTCCAGGCCAAGCTCGCACAAGCGTTGCGCGGCAACCTCCACGATGCGCTCATGCGTCTGCTGCTTCTGCGATTGCGAATGCCCCATTCCTCTTGCGTCATTTGATGGTTAGCGGCCGAGGTGGCCGGTGCCGGCTGATGATAGCACCCGTTCACCCCTGAATTTCTGCCAGTTTTCGCGGGATGGGCGCAGCTCGCACGGGGTCAGGCCTGCATGCGATGCAACGCGCACAGCTTGTTGCCATCCGGATCGCGCATGTAGGTGAGATACAACGCCCCCGGCCGGGGTGTCGGCCGACCGGCAGGCAAAGCCGACGGTGCCACCGTTGGCATGGGTGGCCGGCCTCCCTCAGTAGCACATGACCGCCGCGCTGGAGCTGGAAGACCGCCTGCTGCCCGCGCTGGCGCTGCTGCGCGACACCCTGCGCGAGCGCGCCCATGCCTTTGCCGACGTGCTCAAGATCGCGCGCACGCACCTGATGGATGCCGTGCCCATGACCATGGGCCAGGCCTTCGACGGCTTCACCGCCCAGGTCGATCACGCCATCGAGCGCGTGCGTGACGCCCTGCCCCGCATGCTGTTGCTGCCGCAGGGCGGCACCGCGGCCGGCACCGGCCTGTTGCGGTGACCGCGCTCAACCCGGTGCTGGGCTACGACCGTGCGGCGCAGATCACGACGCTTGCCGTTGCACAGGGAATTTCGCCGCGGGAAGCAGCGATTGCGCTGGGATTGCTGAGCGGTGAGGAACTTGACCGGCTGATGAACCCGATGCGTCTGGCGAAGGGGAACCCATAGGCGTCAACCGCTGCGGCGATACTCACGGTCGCGAAATTGCTGATCACTTAGTCGTCTGCTTTCGGCCAGGAGCCGTCATTCACCGCTATGCTCGCTGGCCCCGCAGCCGGAACGCCGGGTGCGCCAGGGGCTCCTTGCTTTGTGGCCGGTGTGCGCCGTAAAGCGCAAGCGGCTCTTCACGCGTGCGGCCAAAAAGAGACAGCCCTGCACGTCCGGTCGGCTATCATGCGAATCCTCTCCGAAGTAGCTCCCTATGATTTCCGTCCGTAATGTCACGCTGCGTCGCGGCGTCAATGTCGTACTCGACCGCGCGTCCGTCACCTTCAACCCCGGCGAAAAGATTGGTCTTGTCGGCCGCAATGGCGCCGGCAAGTCGTCCTTCTTCGGCCTTCTCAACGGGACGCTGCACGAAGACAGTGGCGAGTTCTCGATTCCCGCTGCCTGGAAGATGGGCCAGGTCGCGCAGGAGATGCCGGAGACCGAGCAGAGCGCGACCGACTTCGTAGTCGAGGGTGACACCGTGCTGTTGGCCGCGCAGGTCGAAGTAGCCGCCGCCGAGGCCAGCGACGACGGCATGCGCATGGCGCACGCCTACATGGCCCTGCACGACGCCGGTGCACACGATGCCCCCGCACGTGCTCAAGCGCTGATCCTGGGCCTTGGCTTCAGTGCTGCGCAGCTCAGCCAGCCGGTCAACAGCTTCTCCGGCGGCTGGCGCATGCGACTGCAACTGGCGCGCGCGCTCATGTGCCCATCCGACCTGCTGCTGCTCGACGAGCCGACCAATCACCTCGACCTCGACGCGCTGGTCTGGCTGGAAGCCTGGCTCAAGCGCTATCAAGGAACCCTGGTAGTGATCAGCCACGACCGCGAATTCCTCGACGCGGTGACGCAGGTGACGATGCACGTCGACAACGCCAAGCTCGTGCGTTATGGCGGCAACTACAGCAAGTTCGAAGACATGCGCGCTGAGCAGCTCGTATTGCAGCAGGCCGCGATGGCCAAGCAGGCGGACAAGATCGCCCACCTGCAGAAATTCATCGACCGTTTCAAGGCCAAGGCCTCGAAGGCGAAGCAGGCGCAGAGCCGGGTCAAGGCGCTCGAACGCATGGAGAAGATCGCACCGGTGCTTGCCGACGCAGAGTTCAACTTCGAGTTCAAGGAGCCGCTCAACGTCCCGAATCCGCTGTTGTCGATGCTGGACGCGAGCTTCGGCTACCCGGCACCGACCGGCGCACTGCCGGGCACGCCGCCCACGGTCATCGTGCGGGGCATCAACCGTTCCGTGCTGGCCGGGCAGCGCATCGGCATTCTCGGTGCCAACGGCCAAGGCAAGTCCACGCTGGTGAAGACGGTGGCGCACGCGCTGGCGCCGATTGCCGGCGAAATCAGCGAAGGCAAAGGGCTGAATATCGGCTACTTCGCACAGCAGGAACTCGACGTGCTGCGCCCGCTCGACACGCCGATGGAACACATGATCCGCCTTGCCAAGGACACGCCGGCGCACATGCGCGCCCCCGGCCAGAGTGGCACCGAACAATCGCTTCGCACCTTCCTCGGCACCTTCAACTTCAGTGGCGACATGGTCCATCAGGCGGTTAGCACGATGAGCGGCGGCGAAAAGGCGCGGCTCGTGTTGTGCATGATCGTGTGGCAGCGCCCCAACCTGCTGCTGCTCGACGAGCCTACCAACCACCTCGACCTGGCCACACGCGAAGCGCTAGGCATGGCGCTCAACGAATTCGAAGGCACAGTGATGCTGGTCAGTCACGACCGGGCCCTGCTGCGCGCCGTATGTGACGAGTTCTGGCTGGTCACCAAGGGCGGCGTCGAGCCCTTCGACGGGGATCTGGACGATTACCAGCAGTTCCTGCGCGACGAAGCCCGTCGCATGCGCGAGCAGCCTGCCGCAGAGGAGAAGGTCATCGCCTGAAATGCTGGGACAATGGGCAGGCGTGACCTTCACAGGATTCAGCGTGAAGGTCGCCATTGAGCGCCTCGAGACTGATTCGAACTCCGGCGTCGAGATCGATCAAGAGGGTTCGCTGTCCGAATCCAATAAAGAACTTCTGCGGGGCGCGGTGCGGGAATCGCCCGTTGCCAAGACCTTGTTCAAGCAGGTACGAAAGAATAGCCAGTCCAGTCCGGGAGTTTCACGCATGAAGACTTCCCCGCGAGATGAGTGCACGTGGCATCGGTGGCGGCCTCGAGCATCGTGTCGAAGGACACAGCCCCGCGCAGAATGATGCGCTGGTCAAACACAAGGAGAGGCGCGCTGCGCGCAGCGTAGGCCAGTGCCGCTTCCTGGTCCGCCCGTAATGCCGCCTCGGCACAAGCCATCATCTGATCGTTTGCGACGACACTCCGCTTGACCCCCACGCTTTTCCCGATGCGCATCAGGACATCCGCCTCATCGATGGAAAGCCCTTCGAGCCAATAGGCGCGCATCACGGCCCGGTGAAATTCTGTTGCGCGACAGCCTGACCATCACCTTTGACAACAAGCAACTAGTGTGGCGCTTCAGCCTCGTGGCGCTGAACCGCTCGCGTGCGGTGTCGCCGGCGGGCTTGGCCGAGGAGATGACCGCCGCGGAGGGCGTGGTCCGCTTCAGCATCATCCCCGTGCGCAATTGAGCGGGCCTTCGTGCCCCTTGTCCGAGTTTGACCCGGTTGTTTCCACATTACGCAGCACTTCTCGGTCAGCGCATTGACCGGAAAGCGGCACGCACCTCGGCGCTGAAGAGCTCCGCGTTGCCCGCAGGGCAACGATCTCGTGCAAAGATTGCTGTTCCTCGAACGAATTTTCCAGCCAACAATCCCCCTCACAACCGATTCTCGTATCTACGCGAGAAGGTCTAAGAAAGTGGAGGACGACATGCAAGACCGAGGACTACCCCCCGTCAAACGCTGGATGGCGCTTAGTGCCGCCATCCTGGGAATTACGCTGACCAGCGCGCCGGCGTCCGCCGCCGACGCGTTTCCCACCAAGCCGATATCGATGCTGGTCGCATTCCCGCCGGGGGGCCCCGCTGATGTTCTGGCGCGGGCCATGCAGCCGGCGATGGCCAAGGCGCTCGGCCAGCCCGTGGTCATCGAGAATCTGCCCGGCGCCGGCGGCGCGCTGGCAGTGCAGCGGCTGCTGAGCCGTCCGGCCGATGGCTACACGCTGATCATGGGCTCGCCCAACGAGGCCATCCTGACGCCGCTGGCGCTCGCCAGCGCCAAGTACAAGTCGGAGGAGCTGGCCCTGCTGGCGCCGGTCTCGAACCACCCGCTCGTCGTGATGACGCGCAGCGACCTGCCGTACAACTCGCTCGAACAGATCATCGCGGCCAGCAAGTCGGCAGGCAGCAAGAGCCTGACCTTCGGCAATCCGGGCTACGGGACCATGTACCACATCGTCGCCGAATACATGGCTCAGCTGACCGGCGCCAAGATGCTGCAGGTGCCGTACAAGGGCGCCACGCCGATGCTGGCAGACCTGACCGGTCGCCAGATCGACATGACGATACTGCCAAACCTCGGTGCCTCCACGCAGCTGCTCGAAACGCACAAGATCAAGGCGGTCGCAGTGCTGGACACGCAGCGCATGCGAACGCTGCCCGATGTGCCTGCCATCTCCGAAACCAGCGTCGCGCGCAAGTCCGAGTTCGTTTATTCGATCTGGCTGGGCGTCATGAGCAGGGCCGGCATCCCGGCGGAGCGTGCCCGCGTATTGATGGACGCCTCGCAGCAAGCGCTGCGGTCGCCCGAACTGATCAAGGCGCTTGAGCTCTCCGGCGTGCAGCCGATGAAGCCGCAGACGCTCGAGGCCTCCGCGAAGTTCTATGTCGACGAGACCGAGAAGTTCAGGAAGATGGCCGCCTCGATCAAGCTGACGCCGCAATAATTCCACCCGTCACGGCCGTTCCCATGGCGGCGCCGGCGCTGGCGTCGCTGGCCCCGCCTCGTTCCAGCATCCCGTTCCAAGGAGGTCTTCCTTGAATATCCTAGTTGCCGGTTTCCAGCACGAAACCAATACGTTCGCCCCAACCATGGCCACCTACGAGAGCTTCGTCCGTGGCGAGGACTTTCCCGCCATGGTGCGCGGCGAGGCGATCTACGACCTGCTGGACGTGAACCTGCCGATCAGCGGCTTCATCCACCACGTTCGCGAGCACGGTCACACCGTCACGCCGGTGATCTGGGCGGCTGCCGGTGCCTCGGCCCACGTCACGACCGATGCCTACGAGCGCATCGCCGGCGAGATCGTGGAGGCGGTAAGGACGGCCTCGTACGACACGATCTATCTCGACCTGCATGGCGCCATGGTGGCCCAGCACCTCGACGACGGCGAGGGCGAGTTGCTGGCGCGCATCCGTGCCGTGGCCGGCCCGGACATGAAGATCGTGGTCTCGCTGGATCTGCATGCCAACGTCACCGAACGGATGCTCGCGCTGGCGGATGGGGTGGTGGCGTATCGCACCTATCCGCACGTGGACATGGCCGCCACCGGCAAACGAGCAGCCGAGATGCTGCTGGAGTTGTGCAGGCGGGAGACGCGCGCGCACCTGGTGGCACGACGCGTGCCGTTCCTGATACCAGTCAACAGCATGTCCACGATGATGCAGCCCGCTCAAGGCATCTACGGCCTGCTCGAAGAACTGGAGCGGCAAGGCGTGCTGTCGCTGTCGTTCACACCGGGCTTTCCCGCGGCCGACTTCGCCGAGTGCGGTCCCGTGGTTTGGGGGTACGGCTTCGACAAGGCCCGCGTCGAGCGGGCCGTCGACGCACTGTTCGCGCGCATCTGCGAACCCGAGAGCCAGTGGGCCGTGCAGTTCGAGGAGCCGGATGCAGCGGTGCAGCGTGCCATGCGGATCGCGCAAAAGGCCACGCGGCCAGTGATCCTCGCGGACACGCAGGACAACCCGGGCGTCGGCGGCGATGGCAACACCATGGGCATGCTGCGTGCGCTTCTCAAGGCCGGCGCGCAGGACGCCGCGATCGGGATCATCTGCGATCCCGCCGCGGCCGCGGCCGCGCACCAGGCTGGTGTTGGCGCGAGGATCGATATTGCGCTTGGCGGCTGCCCACAGGTGAGCGAGGATGCCCCGCTGCGGGCGACCTTCGAGGTGGAGGCGCTGTCCGAAGGCAAGTTCGTCTACGGCGGACCGATGATGCACGGCAAGGCTGCCAACATGGGACCCATGGCGCGACTGCGGCTCGACGGCGTGCTCGTTGCCGTTAGCTCGACCAAGGCACAACTGCTCGACCGCAACATGTACCGCGCGGTCGGCATCGATCCGGCGGGGATGAAGATTCTCGTGAACAAGAGCTCGGTGCATTTCCGCGCCGACTTCGCCGCGATCGCGGAAGACATTTTCGTGGTGCGTGCGCCCGGTCCGTTCATCGCCGATCCGGCGGACCTGCCATGGCAGCATCTCAAGCCCGGCATGCGCCTGAAACCGAACGGTCCGGCGTTCGCGCCGGCGCCGCGAATCTACGACAAGCTTACGCAGCTCGGCATCGAACTGCCCAAGGCTTCGGGCCCGGCGGCGGCCTATGTGCCGAGCGTGCGGTCCGGCAAGCTGATCCACGTGTCCGGCCATCTCTCTCGCGTCGATGGCCAGGTTCGGATGGGCCGCTTTGGCGACGACCTGCGCACCGCCGACGGTGTCGCGGCGGCCCGCCTGGTTGCCATCGACTTGCTCGCGACGCTGCACGCCGCCACCGGCGACCTCGATTCGATCGTGCGGATCGTCAAGCTCACCAGCCTCGTCCATTCGACAGCGGACTTCACCGAGCAGCACCTCGTGACCAATGGCGCCAGCGAACTGCTCGCCGAGGTGTTTGGCACGCGCGGCCAGCACGCGCGCAGCGCGTTCGGCGTGCCGCAGTTGCCGCTCGGCGCCTGCCTGGAAATCGAACTGATCGTCGAGGTCGCCTGATTCCATGCGCGGCCTGAAAGGCGCCAGCAACGCATGTTCACCGGCACGACTGCCAGGTCGCCGGAAGCAAACTCGGGAGTGGCCGAATCCGGGGGCGCCTCACAGCAACAGCGTTTTAGCGCCCATATCGAGGAATCGCTTGATAAGAACGTGATCGTTCCACATCGGTCGAACGATGGCCGATGTCGGGCGATCCGGCTCGGCAGCCACCGCCTGGAGCGAAGCATCGCGGGGGCAAGGCCGAGGGAAACTCCATCACCGAAGATATTGGTTCCAGCCGGGTCACGGCCAACTTGGCGGACACGCTCATCGACGATACCGTGCGGATTGGCGACCAGACCTGTGTCAACATGGTCAGTGCGTGCTCGACCAGTTGCTCGCGGACGGGAGAGACCTCTTGATGCGGCCTGCCTGCTCAGACCGGCAGAGCCTGCGCAACTAGGGTAATGAGCGAACCGCTTACCAGGCAAAGCCCAACCCATCCGGTCAGGATCAGGGCACTGTCACGCAAACTCATGATGAACTCCAGGAAGCGGGCGAAGCGCAGCATCTGCGGCTCCCCCCGTTTTTTGTCAGCGGGCGCCGGCAACCAGGCCGGCCGGTACTCAGGCCCGGGCGCCGTCGGTGTACGGGTCGAAGCTGCGGGCCGGTTCAGCCGAGACACCGCTGCGGTCCAGGCCAGCCACCGTGCGGGCACCGTCGGTGTAGGGGTCGAACTTGCCGACGCGCGCGCCATCGGTGTACGGGTCGAAGCTGCGCGCCGGTGCAGCCGAGACACCGCTGCGGTCCAGGCCGGCCACGGTGCGGGCACCATCGGTGTACGGGTCAGTCTTGCCAACGCGGGCGCCTTCGCTGAAGGGGTCGAACTTGCCGATGCGGGCACCGTCGGTGAAGGCATCGGCCTTGCCCGCGCGAAATTCGTAGCCGTACTTGTCGGCGGGCACCGTGCCGGCCTGGGCGGCACCGCCCACGAAGGCGGCGGCAAGGGTGGCGGCGGTGATCAGGGTCTTGGCGAACTTGGTCATGATGAGCTCCTAATTTGGCGATGTTTCGGGATCGCTTGGATCGGTATCATTGGCTGCTGGCAAGTCGCTCTTGGTGCCGCTATCTACTGGTAGATAGATAACCGGGCCCAAAAAAAAGACCGCCTCCGGTATTGCAATGGCCCCGCTGCCTGTCGGCTTCCTGCTTCGTTTGCCGGTAGAGCAGCGGATCCACATGTCAGATACTATCTACTACTAGATAGATAGTCAAGGGAATTCTTTCCTATCGGCCCGATAGCTCCCCGGTCGGGATTCACGGCAACTCCGGCGCAAATTGCTCACCCTTCAAAAGGTTCACCGTCTTGACGGTATAGGGCAAGTTCAGTTCCTCGAGCGCGACGCTGATCTTGCGTCCGTTTGGCGTATTCCAGGTGTGCAGCAGGATACTCATGAGATGCAATCCTTTAGATCGGGAGCGCCGACTGGCACGCTCCGCGCCGCTGTTAATCAGATAGCCAGATTAGTGGGATTCCGGCTTCGAGCACCCAACGCTCGCCCCTGGCTAATTCGCGGTACCTGAGCGGGCAGGCGCATGCGATGCAACCGGCATCTCCGCGCTGATCCGGTGCACGGCAATGCCCTCTATCGCATCCAGTGGCTCGCGCCAAGGGGCACGCTCGAGCGCGCATCGCGTGTCCTTGTACCCCGCCATCCAGCGGCGCTCGATCCCGCAAGTGGAGAAGTCGATATCGCGGTTAATGTCGTTGCCGTCGAGTTGCGGCGCGTCAAGCTCGACCACCTGCATGGTCGTCCCGCACCCCCAGCCGAGCAATTCCTGCACGGCGGCCTGCTCGCGTTCGCTGTCTGGAATGTGCTTGCCCAGCTCGCGGATGACATGCCGCAGGCGGTGGATTTGACGCTGCCGCTCCAGATGGCTTTCCGCCCGGCTGGAGTATTGGATATCCCGCAGCCGGCTCATCACCTGCCAGATGGAGCCGGGCTCCGGGCCGCTGGCAGGCCAGAGCTGCACGGCGAAGATTAGCGAACTGCGGCGCGGGCGGTCATCGAGAACCGCTTCGAGGGGGGTGTTCGAATAAATGCCGCCGTCCCAGTACGGCTCGCCCTCGACCTGCACGGAGGGGAAGCCCGGCGGAAATGCCGCCGAGGCCATCACGTGATCGACGTTCAGCGGCGCGTCACGGTTCGTGAAATAACGCATGCGGCCGCTGCGTACACTGACCGTTCCAACCGTCAGCCGTGTCTGCCTGTCGTTCATATAGTCGAAGTCGACCAGCCTGGACAAGGTCGCGCGCAGCGGCAAGGTGGAGTAGAACGCCGCCCTGGCGAGGCCTACGTTGGCACGCATGCCAAGCCACCAGGCGTCGGGAGCGGGCGTGAAAAAAGACGGAATACCGCGGGTTGTGACCGCCAGCACCCGCATCCAGTCCTCGAATTCCCGGAAGCTGCCGCCCCCCGCGCCTGCACCACGATAGGCAACGTCGTCCCAGAACTGCTTGAGCCGGGACAGGCGCCGCCCTGGCGGATTGCCGGCGATGATGGCCCCGTTGATCGCCCCGATTGAGGTACCGATCACCCACTCTGGCTCGAGACCGGCCTCGTGCAGGGCCTGATAGACGCCCACCTGGTAGGCGCCAAGCGCGCCGCCTCCTTGCAGTACCAGAACGACCTGCCCCGGTAGCTCCCCGGACGGGGCTTCAGCTTGCGCTGGCCGACTGCCTGGTGCTCTTGCCTTCTCGCCCATTGTTCCCTCCCTGCTTATAGGGACGCCAACTGTTCGCCAGTATCGCGCTACTTGTCATGTCCGGCAATCGCCGCTTTGACCGGACGTAGCGCGAACGCGGTCCCACCGCGTGACAAGGAACAGTGAGCGCAGCCTGGCAGCACGGGAATGCTGCTGGCCAGGCGGCCGGCATGTCTGGCGGGAATCATTCAGCCAGCGGCTCGCGGCTGAATGCTTCGAACTCGCGGGCGAGGCTCTGCGCCGCCTGCCTGACCAGCGCGGCGCCTTTTTCCGGCGTCGCCAGTCCCGGGTCTGAGCCGATGCGGCCGTCGGGATAGCGCGCGCGGAAGTCCAGCGCTTCGCGGATCGGGCCTGAGGGGGCGATCTTCGGCGCATAGTCCGCATATTTCACGGCATCGGGAAAGGCCCACTGGGTGATCGCGATCTCGGACGGCGTGGCGTGCGAGCCATGGCCCGTCGGGAACTGGTCGCGCGCCAGCTCGCCGACGCCCTCCAGGTCCCACCAGTTGCAGAGCTTCAGTGCGAATCCCGCGCGGCGCCTGCCGAAGCTGGCCTCGGCATAGAGCTCGGAGAACGCGGCATCAATCGACGCCACATTGCCGCCGTGGCCGTTCAGGAACAGGATCCTCTCGAATCCGTGCACCGCCAGCGAACGAACCCAGTCCCCGATCGCCGCGATAAAGGTCGACGGACGCAGCGAGATGGTGCCCGGAAAGCCGAGGTGATGCTGGGCCATGCCGATATTGAACGTCGGCGCCACCAGGATGTCTGCACCCTTCTCCGCTTCATGCGCAATGATCTCCGGACACAGCCAGTCGGTACCCAGCAGCCCGGTCGGACCATGCTGCTCGTTCGAGCCGATCGGGACCACGATGGTGCGGTTGCGCGCCAGGTATTGCTCGACCTCCCCCCAGGTTGAAAGATGTAATCGCATAGGTACTCCTGTCTTGGTCCGTGCGCCGGACGTGATGGATGGCGTTGTGTCCCGCGGCGCGGGATCACCGTTTCGCGGGAAGCTTGTTGGCGAGGATGATCATGGCGGCCAGCAGCGGCAGGCAGGCCATCAGCAGCACGCCGAGATGGAGGTTGCCGGTTGCCGTCTTGGCCCAGCCGATGATCGCGGGGCCCCAGAAGCCGCCCGACAGCCCGATGGTATTGATCAGCGCGATCCCGCCGGCCGCCGCCGGGCCCTTGATGTATTCGGCAGGCATGGCCCAGAACACCGTGTAGGCCATCCAGAGCCCCATGGTGGCGAGGGTGAGCAGCACCAGCGACACGATCAGGTTGCCATCCGCCAGGATCGATGCGGCCAGCAGCGCGCCGGCAGCCAGCGCCGGTATCGCGCTGTGATAGCGCCGTTCGCCCGAGCGATCGGACTTGCGGCCCATGTAGTACATGCCAAATGCGGCAGCGACATAGGGCACCGCCGAATACCAGCCCAGCTGCACCGTATCGTCCACGCCCTGCGCCTTGATCATGGTCGGCAGCCAGAAGCTGATGGCGTAGATGGTCGCAATGATGCAGAAGTACGCGAGGGCGAGCACATAGACCCTCACATCCTTCGCCACGGCCATGAAGGAATGCTTGTGCGCGGCAGCGGATCCGAGTTCGGCTTCAAGCAGCCGCCGCTCCTGCTCGCTGAGCCACGCAGCTTGCGCCGGGCGATCCGGCACCAGCCGCAGCGCGAGCATGCCGAGCACGATGCACGGCAGGCCCTCGACGAGAAACATCCACTGCCATCCGGCAAGGCCGGCATTGCCGGCGAGCGCGGTCATCAGCCACGCCGAGACGGGGCCACCGACAATGCCGCCGATCGGGCCCGCCAGAAAGACGATGGCAATGGCGCGCGCCATGCGCTGCGGGCCATACCAGCACGACAAGTAGTAGATCATGCCAGGCGCGAAACCAGCCTCGAAGATGCCGAGCAGGAAGCGCATGGCATAGAACATCGGCACATTTTGCACAAACATCATGCAGGCGGACGTGATGCCCCACAGCACAAGGATGCGGCTGAACGTCTTGCGTGCCCCCACCCGCGGCAGCAGCAGGTTACTCGGCAGCTCGAACAGCACATAGCCCAGGAAGAAGATGCCGGCACCGACGCCATATGCTGCATCGGAAAAGCCCAGGTCGCTTTGCATCTGCAGCTTGGCAAAGCCGATGTTGACCCGGTCCAGGTAGGCGAACAGGTAACAGACCAGCAGGAAGGGCAGCAAGCGCCAGTTGATCTTGCTGTAGAGCGCGGAGGCGTCGTCGACGGTGCTCGAGGTTGGGATAGCTAGCATATGCCTGTCTCCGGGTGGTTACGTACCGATGGCCTTTTTATGGTGCTGATATTGGCAGCGGCAGGGATGCCGGCAAAGAGCAACTAAGTCCACGGTCCGTTCCCTTTTGGGCAACACCGCTGCCGGGGGCAACGCGAACGCCCATCCCGCGGTCTTGCTGGGCACCGCGCTGCACGTGCCGGGCAAGGGAAACCGGGTTCAGGTATCGTTATCGCTCGGCCAACAACGCGTTGAGCAGGCGGTTCGACATGCGAGAGATCAATCAGCAGCGGCTGCGGTATTTCCGTGAAGTGCTGGCGCACGGGACCATCCGCGGGGCTGCCGACAGCCTCAACACTTCGCCGTCGGTAATCACCCGGCAGATCCGGTTGCTCGAGGAAGAGCTCGGCGCGACGCTGTTCGAGCGCGAACCGCGGGGTCTGAAGCCGACCGCGGCGGCCACGCACTTGCTCGAATTCTGGCGGGGCTATCGTTCGCACCAGGAGAAGCTCGAGGACCAGTTGCACTCGCTGAAGGGACTGCAGCAAGGCGAGGTCCGGCTGGTGCTGAGCGAGGGCTACGTGGACCTCCTGGTCAACGAAGTCCTGGCGCAATTCTGCGCGCGCTACCCCAGGCTGGATATCCGCATGGACATCCTGGCAGTGGATGGCGTGCTCGAGGAAGTCGCGGAAAGCCGTGCGCATATCGGCCTGGCCTACAACCCGCCACCGCATCCGCGCATCGAGTACCGTGCGAGCGCCCCGCAGCCGGTGGTGCTGCTGGTCCGCCCCGGCCACCCGCTGGCCCTGCGCGGCGGCGCGGCCAGCATCCAGGACCTGCTGGCCTATCCGCTCGCGATGATGCCGGCATCGTTCGGTGTCGGGCATGCATTAAGCATGGTCGAGTTCGCCGAGAAC
Organism: Cupriavidus sp. CP313; assembly: GCF_054072015.1. Classification (NCBI taxonomy): domain Bacteria; kingdom Pseudomonadati; phylum Pseudomonadota; class Betaproteobacteria; order Burkholderiales; family Burkholderiaceae; genus Cupriavidus; species Cupriavidus sp. CP313. The sequence continues at coordinate 137,231 of NZ_JBSVZB010000023.1, forward strand.
ATCTCGATCCGCGCAACGCTGGTCAGCAACTCGCTGACGGCGCTGAAGCAGTTCGTTGCCTACGACCATTACATGACGCTGATCGGTGAGTTCGCTGCCTATCGCGAGATCGCGGCGGGAACGCTTGCCGTAGTTCCGATCGATCACCCCTTGTTCCTGGGCACCCAGGCCAGGCTGCTAGTGAAGGCCGGCAGGCCGTTGCCGGCGGCCGCTCTCGAACTGCTGGACCACATCACCCTGCACATGTCGATGTTCGCGCGCCACGACGCCGGCGGGGATGGCCGGTAGCCCTGCCATCCAAACCGCCGCCGCAAGATCATTGGGGCTCGCCGCATTTCACTTGTTCCGCCGCATTCACAGTGCGTGGCGGCTTGCCGGCCCCCGGGGATCGATTCGCGCTGCCTCAGTAGTCGGCCAGGCGTTTGCCGTCGAAGCACGGTTCCAGTTGGCCGGAGCACCCCCAGACGGGCCTGCCATTTTTACTGGTCATCGTATCGGAACTACGCCCCGTCACTGGGCCAAGGTGCATCAGAACCGGTGACGAACGCCCATCACCGCACCCACCTGGTCCTTACCAGGCTGTACGTTGAAGACGGCCGACGTGCCGCTGCCGCTGTTGAAGCCGTTGACGCCCAGTGCCGAGGTATCCTTGTTGAGCGCATAGGAAACTGACGCGTAGAGGTCAGTGCGCTTGCTGAGCATATAGTCACCGGTCAGCACGAACTGCCACGGGTCGGACCCGGTCTGCCGGAAGTCCTGATAATAAGCCGTGCCGGTCAGGGAGAACGCCTGCGTCAGCTTGTAGGCCAAGCCCAGCCAGTAGAGGTTCGAGCCGGCATTGGCAGCCTGTGCCCCCGGCAGCATGGCACCATCATAGGCCTTCGCCAAGCGGTAGCCCGCATAAGCCTTAGCATCACCCACCGCATATGTGCCAGCCACGGAAACGCGCCGCAGGACAGGCGCCTGGTTAGACGGCGTGCCGACGTGCGCATCATCATAGGCCACGCCCAGCGCGAAGGGGCCGAAGGCATAGTTGACGAACGCGCCGAAATTGCGGCCGAATACGTTGCTGCCGGCCACTTCGCTACCATTAGCCTGGAAGGAATAGAAGGCCTGTCCAGTCAGGCTTCCGAACTTGCCGACATACTTGATGGCATTGTCCGCGCGCGCGCCAAACTCCGGCGCAATCGAGAGGATGCCGTAGCGGTCGGCAATCGCATTGGGATCATAGATATTGCCGAATTCGCGCATGGCCGTCTGCTGCCGCCCGAATAGCAGTGAGCCATATTGGCTATCCAGCCCCACGTAGGCGCCGCGGCCGAACAGACGCCCGCTCTGGCCCGAATTACCGGTATCGATGTCAAAGCCGCTTTCCAGATGAAAGACCGCCTTCAGCCCGCTGCCCAGATCCTCCACACCCCGCAGACCCCAACGCGAGCCAGACTGATTCCCGGAAACCAGCCGCGTGACACCGTTACCGTCGCGCCCCGCATTATTGTTGAATTCGATACCAGCGTCGGCAATACCGAACAGCGTCACGGTGGAGTCGGCGTACACCGCATTGGCTGCGCCCGATATGGCAACTACCGCAAGAATTTTCTTCATCTGGCCTCCAATCAGTCTCATTTTCATCGTGAACGCCGCGCATGGAGAATATGGAGCAGAATTGCCAAGCAGTGTCCAGATAGCCCGCAACCGGCAGCCAATGCTTGCATGCTCGATTCACGCCGCCCATCGGCTCGGAACGAGCGTACACATCGACATGCGCAATCCGCGCCACATGCAATATGAAGGTGAATTGTATTTGCTTTGTATCCGAAACGAGCGGCTATTGAATGCTACTTTGTGCGAACGCCAACTAAATACACTGTGATACTTGTCTGCCCCGCGTATCCGGCACTGCACACTTGTCCAGGTGCATTACCCGACCAGCAGCCGCCCCGTCACCAGCAGGTAAAGCGTGCCCCAGCACACTGATTGGCAGGCTCGGTACCACGCTGCGCGGGAGCTGTTCGTGGTTCCGGTAAAGCTATCTTGCCCTCTGAGGCAAACGATGTAGCGCCAGCTATTCTTCGCGTTCCGCTGCGACAACGGCGAGCCGTTGCGCGTGACGTTCGCCCTGGACTGCTGTGACCGGGAAGCCATGAGCTGGGCTGCCACCTACCGGCGGCCATAGTGGCGAAGTGCTAGCTGCCGTCGAGCATCGCTTTGGCGAAGCCTGTGCGGTGACGTCGCAGACGCCACCGCACAGCCTGTGGGCCGTCAGACCAGCGTCAGGGTGACGTCAATATTGCCGCGGGTGGCATTCGAATAAGGGCAGACCTGGTGGGCTTGCTCGATCAGATTTTCGGCAGCCGCGCGTTCATAGCCCGGGATCGAGATCTTCAGTTCGACCTGGATGCCGAAGCCCTGGGGAATCTGGCCAATGCCGACCGCGCCTTCGATCGAGGTGTCCGCCGGCAAGGTAATCTTCTGTTGCCCGGCTACGTGCCGCATGGCACCGATAAAGCAAGCGGAGTAGCCCGCCGCAAACAATTGCTCGGGGTTCACGCCGTTGCCGACACCGCCCATTTCCTTGGGCAGCACGAGTTTGACATCGAGCAGGCCATCCGATGAGACCGCACGGCCATCGCGGCCTCCGGTTGCGGTCGCATAGGCGGTATGGAAGGCTTTCTCCAGTTTCACGATGTTCCCCTCAGTTGTCGACACAGATACTCAGGCGAGAAGCTCCAGCAGCTTGCGCGCCGCGGCCTCGGAGGACGCCGGATTCTGGCCGGTAATCAGGAGGCCATCCGTCAAGCGGGCAATCTCAGATGCCCGCTTGACGCTGTCTCAGCCCAGTTCGTATTTTTCGCGTACCAGCCCCCCTATCCCCATGCGATCGAGCACGGCCAGCGGGCACAGGAAGGTGACACGGACCGTCCCCGGAAGCCGGCTGATATCGATCGATCCCGTGATCGTGGCGCGATTAAGCACCTCATCGTAGGGAAGCCCGGTCGCATCAGCGGCACGTTGCAGGCCATTCTTGGTGGCGGCATTGAGATCCACGCCGCTGCCAATGAAAGTAACGGGTCCGGACTCTTCAATCTCGGACTGGCCCCAACACTCACCAAGCTCGCGGATCTTCTGCCGCTCCAGTTTTGTCAGCGGGCGTGCGAGCGGCGGCAGGTCCTCCACGTTCTGCAGCAGGATCGGCCCTTCAAGCGTCAGCCGCTTGATGACCTGCGCCGTCAGCTCCGTTTCCCCGGATACATCGGTGGCATGGCCCGCAATCTCGCCGTTACCCTGCTGCGCGTGCATATCCCCCAGGTACACCCCGGCGCCAGGCACCTTGACCGGGCAGATGACGATCGCGCCTTCGCGCACCGAGTTTGTGTCCATGTGGCCATCGGTCTTGGCAGCTTGCAGTGCCTGCGCGGTCATCGCGAATCGATGGGGCGCCCCCACCAGGTACTGCCCGAAGTCCGCACAGTTGTGCGAATCCGGCATGTCCAGTGCCGGCATGGTGCCGATATTGCCGAGGAACGGCCGCATGCGCGTGGCCACGCCGGGCATATCGGCGCGCGCCAGGGACAGGATGGAATGCTGGGCCGCCAACTCGGGCAGCGCCGACATCTCCGGTGCCTTGCCCGCCAGCCGGTTCGCAACCGCCTGGTTGACCGTCAGGCTAAGCTGGTTCTCGTGGTCCAGCACGATGACGTAGCCATGGCTGAAGCGGAAAGCGCTGACCTCGGCGCCGCAATGATCGCACCGGATCGCGTCGTCGCCGATGCCCTCGACATGGCTGGCGGGATGCTCGGTCCCGCATTCAGCACAGAACTTTGCGACAAACGGGTCGCCGTGATAGCGGCCTTCGACAAACTTCATCACACCCGATGATGTCGCGAACGAGGTCACCCGCATCCGGCGGATCTTCAGTGCAACCGCATCCCCGACTTCCGCTCCGGCAATGGCCACCGGCTGCGTGACCTCATGGCCGCCCTGGAACGACGGGGTAATCATCGGCCCCCAGCAGCCCGGCGGCGTACCGGCGACCAGCGTGCCGCCATCCGCCAGCGGTCCCAGCATCGGCTGGCTGGGTCCGATCACCCCCTGTGTATAGGTCTGGACGCCGATCCAGTCCACGGCTTCAGGGTGGGTATCAGGTTGAGAAGATTTGAGGGTCATGCTGTCTCCTGGAAAAAAGCAGTGCATTAGATCGGGCGCGCCGCCATTTGCCGCAGCAAACCAACCTGGTCAAGGCACCGGCAACGGCATCGGGAGGCTTCATGCGGCAGGCGGTGGCAGGCGCCGGCAATCTGGTAGTGGACGCGCGTCCCGGTGGACCGGGCATCCGCGGCAGTGCCGATGGTTGCCTGCACCTGCCGACACCAATCAGTCACGAATGGGTCACGACAGGTAGCCGGAGTTGCCAGCGGCCTCGGCCGCGCGCACGAAATGGGGCGCGGTCAGGATGCCGGCTCGGCAAAGCGGCGGGCGCCTTCGTAGTACGTATCCACCTTCCGCGCCGCGTCGGTATACGGATCGAAGGCACGTGCGCCTTCGCTGTATGGGTCACGTGCCTCTTGCAACGACCGAGCGCCATCGGTGTGTGGATCCCGCGCGGCAGGATGGGACATTGCGGCAGCCTGCGTGCCTGCGGCGGCGGCAGTCAGAGCGATGGCGAACACCAGGGGCCTGGCGATGTGGACACGCATGATCGAATTCCTTGAGCGCTACGTTGGACAAGAGGCAGTCGCGATGCAGCGCTGCCTGTCTACGGAACGTATTAAAGGGGATCGATGTATCTCGAGCGCAGCCCGCGATGGCCGCATTTGTCAGACTATGTATCGTTGCCCCGACCTGATACAAGCGCGTACAAAATGAGGGAGATACCCGTCAATGTGCCGCCGGCAATTGGTCGTTCCAGTTTTATGGCAAAGGTCGGTGTTCCCGCCGCTCTGTCGTCAGCCTCGAGGTGCCAGCGGACTACGCACTCTCCAATCGCACCGACATCCACGCTAAGGCGACGCAATCAGCCCGACTTCGATAGGAATAATCTCAGACTTAAATGTCATTGCACTCGAGAACAACGCCCTGCATCACTCCCTGACCTTTGCGAGTAGATCAGGCAGCGAAGCGGGTCCCCATGACGTTCCCGTGAAACCCAAATGTTCCGTTGAAGAATTTGCAAACTTGTCTTCGGCCTCCTAGGCTATAGAGCCATGAGGCCGACCAACGTCGCCCAGGGATGCGCGTGCTGTTCCTCGCTGTAGCGGGCATGTAGCAAGCCAGTTCAGCGTCATGCGTTGCAGGGAGAACCATGATGGCGACAACGGACGTGGCGCTGCCCGTCGGGACGATACTTGCCTATGCCGGACAGGTAACCGACAACAACGACCTGTTGCAGGTAGGATGGTCCCTCTGCAATGGCGAGGCACTTCAGGTTTCGCAGTACCCAGACTTATTCCAGGCGATAGGCACTGCAAACGGGGGAGATGGCATCTCGACCCTCAACCTGCCGGACTTGCGCGGCCGCTTCCCGCGCGGGCTCGATACGAGCGGGAATGTCGACAGGTACGCGGCCAGCCGCATCGCCCCGGCTGCCGGAGGGTCAAGTGGCGCGGTCGTCGGAACTGTCGAACCCTTCTACACGGCCAATGCGAGCGATGGCTTCCAGGCATCGGTCCCCAACGTGCCAACGACGTCGCATAACGCCTACGGGACCGACAACGCGACGATGCTGCTGGACGGTGGGGAGCAGACCTTCGCCTCACAAAATGGAGGCGATGGGGAAACCCGGCCTGTCAACGCCTACGTCAATTTCATCATCAAGATCGCCAGTGGCGCCGAGGCTCTGGTTGGGTCCGTAGTGCCCTACGCGGGCGACCTCCCGCGCTGCCCTACCCTCCAGAGCCTGTACCTCCTGTGCAACGGGGCGCTGGAGGATTGCGCGTCCTACGTCGAGCTATACAAGGCCATCGGGACAGCATGCGGCAGTACCGGCGCGTCGAACTTCAATCTGCCGAATTATTGCGGGCTCTTCCTGCGTGGCGTAGACGACGGGGCATCGCGCGACCCGCAGGCCGCCAGCCGCATGCCGATGGCGCCCGGTGGCGTGGGCGGCGATCAGGCAGGTTCGTGCCAGAGCTGGACGACCGGCCTGCCCGTCAACCCCTTCACGATCACCTTCAAGCTGGGCAACGAGCCGTTCGTGAGCGACCATTGCCTCGGCTTCGAAAATTCGGCGTGGAATCCCGGCAGCGTCAACGCTGACGTCACTGCCTCCGGTGGCGACGCGGAAACCCGGCCAGTCAATGTCTATGTCGACTTCTATGCCCTGCAGCAGACCCCGCCGGCGGGTACGGACGCCATTCCCGTGGGAGGCGTCATCGCTTTCGCGGGCCCCGGCGACGGGCCGAATTGCCCCGATGCCACGCAATGGATGCTTTGCAACGGGGCATCGCTCGCATCAGTCGACTATCCCGAACTCTACGCGGCCATCGCCAGCGACAACGGCGGTGACACGCAGACATTCAATGTCCCCGACTACCAGGGCTATTTCCTGCGCGGCCGCGACGGCACCGCACAGTTCGACCCTGATGTGGAGACCCGGACGGCTGCCGCGCCCGGCGGCCAGACCGGCAACCATGTCGGATCGCAGCAGGGCTTCGCCACGGGTAAGCCGCAGCAGCCCATCCAGGCCCCCGTCGCGCACCTTCCGCAGACGAACGCTCACACGGCCAAGGCGCTCGCGCACCACGAGGTCGCGAACTGGGGTCAGATCCTGACAGTGAAGGTCAGTGGCGGCGATCTCGAAACCTGCCCGGTGAACATCGCCGTCAACTTCTACATCAAGTGCGCCGCCTCGGCCTCCTGACCATCGCGACGTCACCGTTCACCCATTCCCCCTCCAATCATCCGGGCATCGGAACATCCGGGAGGCAGCACATCATGATTCGTACGTCTGATCTCTACTGCGCAACCTTCGACTACCCGATCAGCGCAGACGGAGCCACAATCGGTATCGCCCGCATGCGCTATGAGGTTCGCTACATCCAGGACATGCGCAACCTGGCGAGCGTGCGGACGTACCGCATCGAATGCACGCAGCGCGTGATCATCCCGAACTCGGGCGGATACAGCACCACGCCCGGAGCAGTGACCTCATTCGACAGCTACCCCGCCCTGCTGATGAGTTCAACGACGTTGACAGTCTCGACGGATGCCCAGGCGCGGCTCGTCAACTATGCGCCGAAGACGATGAACACGGCGATCATGACGTCGGTTAGCAACTCCACCGGCAGTTCGAACTCGTACTCCGCGCAGCGGACCTCGGGCTCGTCCGTGTCGCAGACGAATACCTATGGCGGGTCGGTGTCGATGGGCGTCTCCGGCGAGGATCCTACCGGCTCGGTTTCCGCCGATTACAGCCACTCGTCGACCACGGAGACGAGTTCCTCGCTCAGCCACGGCACGGACGTCGGCACGAACGCAGGGCGCGACCTCGGCGACCAGATCACGGTCAAGGACTGGGGCGCGTACGCCAATCTCGACAGCGGCGGGGTCACGCCGACGTGGGTCTGGGGCCAAGAGTATCCGTGGGACGTTATCCAGTACCGCAACTGTGACAGCAACAACGTTGTCGCCCTGCCGGACTTCGTCGTCGATCGGCTCTATGAAGATCCCGGCTCCACCAGTTCCCTCGTGTTCCCCCCAAGCCAGCTATCGCTGTTCGGGATCGACTTCACAATGAAGGCGCATTGGATGATCGACCTGCCCGCTGCCTTGACCGATCAGGTGGTGAACTTCGCGCACACACTGGGCTACATGGAGGGGTCGCACGGCAACTACATCCCGCAGACGGGCGCTGCCGTGCAGCAGGCGACGCTGGAACAGCGGGCGATCGAACCGTTCGGCCCGGCTTCGTCGTTCGACCTGACCCTGCTGGGCCTGGACCCTATCGTCGACGGCAGCGCGAAGAATGGCGCGGTGATCGGTTTCATCGCGCAGAAGTTCATCGTTGCGCCCAGCGGCGGGGCCGCCTTCAAGATCATCTCGGAGGCGAACAATCTCCAGGTTACGGGGTCGGGCTTTGACGACGTGATGTCGACTTCGTTTTCGGAGAATGGCCAGGCGACGCTGACCTTCAACTTCAAGGTCGTCGACACCATCCATGAATACGCGCTCTATTTCAAGCACTGGAACACCTCCGCCGTCGGATGCGCGATGTCGATCACCGTCAACGACAACGATCCGCTGGTGCGTCATGTCGACACGCAGGAGGGCGAAGGCGGCGACAACAACATGCTCGCCATCACGCTGCGCAACCGTGACTACTCGTCGATCGACTATCACGACTACCTGCAGCTCGGCATGAACACGATCGTCGTGACAATCACCCCGGACACGGCCAATGCCGGTGCCGGCTATTACCTCCGTGCGCTGGCCATCGGCGCGGCATGACCACGCAACACCGCAGTGCCGGGCCCTACGAATCCGCTGACTCACGACGCCCTCAACGAGAGGCTGCGGGCGGTCGGCAGCGCCATCGCAAAACGGACGCAAGAGCCGCCGAACGTCTTTTCGGTCGTCAATCCCACGGGCCACAGCGACGCCCGCCTCGACAAGGTCGTCGACCGGATCCTCCTCCACGGAGACTTCGACGATTTCGAGACGAAATACCGGAGGGTCTTCGACAAGCAGGATGAACTCGTCTCCACCTCGTCGGTGCGCGAGCTGCTAGCCGGGGTGATCGAGGAGCACAAGAAGAATCCGCTGTCGAGCGGCCGCATGAAGCAGGTCCGCGACATCTTCAGGCAGATTTCGCGGGTTCGCATCGCCACCATTCACTCCGGCTTAGCGACGAAGAAGCGACGCATGCAACACCCCACAAGCCGTCCCAAGGCGCATTTCGCCGATCCGTACGACACGATGAGCGAACATGCCGCACTAGATATCGAGCGCAAGAGCGAAGTCACCACGGCGATGGAGAACGCGCTGAAAGATCCGAAGGTGGACGCCTACACCGTTGCACTGGCAGGACTCCAACGGGGAATGGCCTACACCCTCAATGACTTTACCGCACCGATTACGGCACAAGACGTGCGCCCCTATGCATTGCGCGGCGGCGCGCCCATGTCGGTTCTCCACGCGCAGGCCAATGCCCGGGAGTCGATCAAGGACACTTTCGCCGATATCGGGGGCGACCAGGAGCCGGGTACTCAGACTTACGCGGACAATTGGGCGCAGCGCCCGGGAAAGAAGTTGCGATCGGTCAGTCCGCCGCGGAAGTAGCATTGGCTGTGCCGCGCGGCGGTTTCGGTGTGGGTTGCCGCCACACTTTCTTGGATCTTGGGGCCGCTTTCGGCCAGTTTCCGCCACTCATGATGTATTTCACGGACGGCCGCATGGGGCGGGAAGCGGACTCTTGGGCGGAGGCGGTGCGTCGGATCATGGTCGACGCTGGCTTCTGGATTCCAAGGAAGCTGTGCCCGGCCAAGATCCACCAGCCGCGCAATCGCCGGGCATCGGTGGCACATGGCTCGAGTCTCTATCAAATTCAGGGTGGGCCCGCCGCGTGAGCACCGAACACACCCTGCCCTTGACGAGGTAGTCACGCTAGGTGCGCACTGGTCTGAAGCCCGCGCGAAGCTCTTCGGCAAAGAGTGTCGGCTGCTCCCAGGCCGCAAAGTGACCACCCTTGTCGACCTTGTTGAAATAGACGAGATTGGGATACGCCCGCCCCGTCCAACTCCGCGGCGCCTGATATTGCTCGCCGGGGAACACGCTCACGGCCACCGGGATCTTGACGCCTTTGGCGTTAAAGAAGCCGCCCTTATATTCCCAGTAGAGACGAGACGCAGACACTCCAGTATTCGTCAGCCAGTACAGCGTAATGTTGTCGAGGATCTCGTCGCGCGTCAGTTCGCTGTTCGCGCTGCTGGTCCGCTGCAGAGCCGAGGCCACTGCCGCAGCCGGCTGGCCATCGGCATCGTTGTGGTCGAGGAGCCACGCGGCGAGGCCGACAGGTGAATCGGCAATGCCGTAGAGCGTTTGCGGACGCGATCCCATCAACCGGGCGTAGTTCACTTGCTTGAACGTCAGGGCGAGCTGCTCGAAGGCGCGTTTCTCCTCCGCTGACAGGCCGGCCGGCGCCGGGGCGCCGATCTGGAGCGCCTTGTCGACGTCGGCAGGAACCGTCGCGGGCATATTGGTGTGGATGCCGAGCAGTCCCTGAGGAGCCTGCAATCCCATTTGATCGACGACAAATGCACCCCAGTCGCCGCCCTGGGCGACGTAGCGAGTGTAGCCGAGGCGCTTCATCAACACTGCCCACGCCTTGGCCATGCGCTCGGGACCCCAGCCGGTGCTCGTCGGCTTGCCTGAAAACCCATAGCCGGGCATTGACGGAATCACCACGTGGAAAGCGTCCGATGCGCTCGCGCCATGGGCTGTGGGATTGGTCAACGGATCGATGATCTTCAGTTGCTCAATGATCGAGCCGGGCCATCCGTGGTTGACGATCAGCGGCAAGGCGTTTTCATGCTTCGAACGAACGTGAATGAAGTGAATGTTCAGCCCATCGATTTCAGTCATGAATTGCGGCAGCGCGTTCAGCTTCGCCTCGACCTTGCGCCAGTTGTATTCAGTCGCCCAATAGCGCGAGAGTGCCTGAATCGTCGCGAGTTGCACGCCTTGGGATTCATCCGAGACCGTTTCCCGCTCAGGCCAATTTGTTTCCCTGATGCGCCGACGCAATTCGACAAGCTTCGATTCCGGAAAATTCACATGAAACGGATGCACGGCAACCCCGTCACTGCCCGGACGTGGGGCACCTGTAGTCAGGGCATTTGCATGCTGTGAAAGATTGAAAAGTCCGAGCGATCCCGCAGTAATGCTTGCCGCCGCAGCTGCGGAAAAGCGACGGCGATTGAAGTTGGGCTCATCTTGCATAACAAATTCCTCGGCAAATGAATGGATTGAGGCGTCGTGATCGTCAGTGGCGTTATCCCACTGAGTACACAGCTTGTAAGTGGATTGGCTCGCCGTTTATCGGTTGATGCGATATCCGGAATGGGTCCGCCCTCGCTTCGTGGAGGACTTGCGGCAGGGGCTGTTGGATGCCCCGCGGCCTGAGCCGTTCGAGCGAGCCTTCGTCGCTGTCGCCCACGTCAGGCAGGAATGCGATACAGGGCGCAGAGCTTGTTGCCATCCGGATCGCGCACGTAGGCGAGATACAGCGGGCCCGCTTCGGTGATGCGTACACCAGGCGCATCCTCTACGGATTTGCCGCCGTTGGCGACCGCGACGGCATGCAGGGCATTTACCTGGTCCGTCGACTGGCAGGTGAAGCCAATGGTGCCGCCATTGGCGGGGGTGGCCGGCTGGCCATCGAGCGGCCGGGTCACGATCAACAAGCCATTGTCGGAGAGATAGACATAGTCGCCGATTGCTCGGAGCAGGCCTTTGCCATAGCCGAGCGTGCCCAGAACGGCATCGTAGAATTTCTTGGCTCTTTCCAGGTCGTTAGTGCCGACCACTACATGACTGAACATTACTGGGTCCTTCCTTGGGAAACAGGTTTGGCGCGGCCGGTTCGACGGTCAGAGCCGGCAAAGCGACCGCACGACATGCCACGATTTCATGGGCTGATCTCGTGAAGCACGTCTTCATCGGATATGTCTGCCTACCTCTCAGTGGGACTCCACATGTGCACCGTCGGTGTACGGATCGCGAGGGTCCTGCACGGAACGGGCGCCGTCGGTGTACGGGCCACCCGCGCCGGCATGGGACAGTCCGGCTGCCTGTGCCCCGGCAGCGGCGGTAACCAGGGCGATAGTGAGTACAAAGCGCTTGGCGATGTTGCTAGTCATGATCGATTTCCTTGAAGTCATTGAGTAAGAAGTCGCTTCTCGCAGTGGCGCCCCCTGCTTAAGACGGTCAGTGCGTGACGTCTCACGCATCGGTACGTCTTAGTGTAGCTATGAAAATCATAGTGTAAAGAAAAACAAGGCTTTGCGGTGATCTGCTCACAAACGGTAGTTGGCCGAAGCGGCGTCGCGGCTGCGAAAAGCAACGACAGACGACGACCGATGAAACTGCGGGAGATCAGTGGGTGGCGCCGACGATGGAAAAGGCAGAGACGGTATTCAGTGGCGGCGCGCTCGCTGTCGCCAAAGGAGCGTGCAAGGCGAAGAGGATTCGATACGGCTGCCCGGCAATAGCACGAGCGACACCACACCGGTAGTGCGGCGGACGACCCGCAGTGCGCGCATGCGCTGCGCGTGTTGGAGAGGCGGGTCGGGAAGCGTGAAGGTGGCGCGATCAGTCGAAGAGCGCCTCGGCCGAATGGCGACCTGGCAACCTCCTGACCGAGTGGAAAGCGTGCCAAGTCTCGGATATCAGAAATGAGCCGGGAACAGGCCGATTCGCTTCTGGACTTCCGTTCCCGCCAGACTGAGGCATGCTCTCAGTGGACAGGGGACATGGGTGTCTCGTGCCGCCGTTCGTGATTTCTCGTCATTTCCGCTTGAAGGAAGCACGTCGCGCTGCGCGTTCCGTCGCGAAATCGTTACCCATTGAAGCGTCCAGATCCTTGCGCTCCACCGGTTTCCCGCAGTGCGGGCAGATGCTGGCAAGCCCGACGTCGTGACCGCATTCGCGATGCACGAAATGCATCGCCAGTTCCTCGTCCTTCTTCTTGGCCCACGTTTCGCCCCAGGCGCGCAGCGCGTAGATCACCGGATAGAACGCCCACCCCTTGTCCGTCAGGCGGTATTCGTAGCGCAACGGCTTTTCGCTATACGGCTGGCGTTCGACCATGCCGTCCGCTTCAAGCGCCTTCAGCCGCGCGGTCATCATCTGTGGCGTAGCTTCGGTCTGGATCTGTATTTCCTCGAACCGCGTTGCGCCCATGTACAACTCCCGCAGTACAAGGATCGTCCAGCGGTCGCCCACCACATCCACCGAGCGCGCCACTGGGCACACCGTATCCGCCTTCTCATCCGTAGCAGACGCCACGATATCTCTCCAAGAGTAACTATCAATTTCATAGTAGCACCCTCCGAGCGTTGGCGCTTGTCGCGCCAGCTCGCGTGCAGGCCTTGTATTTCTTTACACTATGATTTTCATAGTTATACTGACCCGTACCGATGCGCGAGACGTCACGCATTCCGAACAAGGCAGTCCGGCGCCACTGCGACACGCGACCCCGGCCGCACATGTTTTCTGAATGGAGTACTGAAATGGCTAATCCTGTGTATCGCACGGAGCGAACCGGCCTACTGCTGGTGGACCCGTACAACGATTTCCTTTCCGATGGCGGCAAGCTGTTCCCGATGCTCAGGGACGTTGCCGACGACGTTCACCTGCTCGACAACCTGCGCGCATCGGTGGCGAGCGCACGCGAATCCGGCATCCAGGTCTTCTACGTTCCGCACCGCCGCTGGCAGCCCGGCGACTATGACAACTGGGACCATCCGAATCCGACGCAGCGTTTGATCCAGCAGCGCCATACCTTCGCCAAGGGTACGTGGGGCGGCGAATGGCATCCCGATTTCGTGCCGCAGGACGGCGACATCATCGTTCAGGAGCACTGGGGGCAAAGCGGCTTTGCCAATACCAATCTCGACTTCCAGCTCAAGCAGCAAGGTATTACCCACGTCATCGTCGTGGGCCTGCTGGCGAATACCTGCATTGAATCGACCGCGCGCTTCGCCATGGAGCTTGGCTATCACGTCACGCTCGTGCGCGATGCTACTGCTGCCTTCCTCAAGGAGATGATGCACGCCGCGCACCATCTGAACGGGCCGACGTTTGCCCATGAAATCCTGACAACGGCCGAGCTGGTTGCCGCCCTGACGGTCTCGTCGCAGGGGGACGCAGCATGAAGCTCACCGGCAATCTTCTGATCGGCGCGCAGGAAGTGGGCGCCAAGGCGGGCAGCATCCAAGCGCTGAATCCCGCGACCAACCTTGCGATCGCACCGGACTTCGCATTCGGCGGCATCGATGAAGTCGAGCGCGCGGCGCAACTGGCCGACGACGCATTTGACAGCTACAACGACACCAGCCTGGATGTGCGCGCCGCGTTCCTGGAACGCATTGCGGACGGACTCGACGCCATCGCACCGGCGCTGGCCCAACGCGCCGCGCTGGAAACCGGCTTGCCCGCCGCGCAGCTCGAAGGGGAAGCCGCAAAGGCCGCCACCCAGTTCCGGCAGTTCGCCACGGTCGTGCGTCAGGGACGCTTCCGACAGGCAACGATCGATCCCGCCCAGCCCGAGCGTCAACCTCGGCCACGCATGGATCACCGCATGCAGAAGATCGGCCTCGGTCCGATCGCGATCTTCGGGGCAAGCAATTTTCCGATCTCGTACTCAGTCGCGGGCGGCGACACGGCATCCGCGCTGGCAGCCGGCTGTCCCGTCATCCTGAAGGCTCACAACGCACATCCCGGCGCATCGGAAATCATGGGCCGCGTCATCCAGCAGGCCGTAAAGGACTCGGGCCTGCATGAAGGCGTGTTTTCCCTGGTGCGCGGCGATGGCAACGCGATCGGCGAAGCGCTGGTGGATCATCCGCTGGTTAAGGGCGTGACCTTCACAGGTTCCGAGGCGGGCGGTATGGCGCTATTCCGGCGCGCGCAGCAGCGTCCCGACCCAATCCCGGTCTTCACCGAGATGACCAGTGTCAATCCCACCTTTGTGCTGCCCATTGCGCTGTTCTCGCGTGGCCACGAGATTGGCGACGGCTTTGCGGAACGGATGCTGGTGAACGTGGGACAGGCCTGCCTGAAGCCCGCGATCCTGCTCGCCATCGATGGCCTTGGCTACCGCGAACTCAAGCAGGCAATGATCGCCCGCGTCAGCGCCATGCAAGCCCGCACCATGCTCACACCGGGCATCAATCTGGCATATCGCAAGAACGTGGAGCGACAGCAAGCCGCAGGCGCGGAAAAGATCGCGGCAGGTGCCACGCCAACTGGCGAGTGGGACGGCCAATCGTTCCTGTTTGAGGTTGACGGCGCACGCATGCTCGAAGAGCCAGCATTGCTCGATGAAGTCTTCGGCCCGACGGCACTGCTGGTACGCGTGACCGATGCCGAGCAACTGGTCGCGATCGCCAGGCGTTTCCGCGGCCAGCTTTCGGCGACGATGCATATTGAACGTCCCGATCATGCGCTGGCTGCACGGCTCTTGCCTGTCCTGCAACGCCGTACTGGCCGCATCGTCATCAATGCATTCGCGCATCCGCAGGAAGTGTCCTACGCATCGATTCACGGCGGCCCGTTTCCGGCCTCCTCCGATAGCCGTTTCACGTCGGTTGGAATGAGCGCGATCGAACGCTTCCTCCGTCCCGTGTGCTACCAGGGTTTCCCGGACGAACTGTTGCCCGAGGCACTACAGCACGACAACCCGCTCGGCCTCTGGCGGCTGACGGATGGCGAACTGTCGAACGCTTGATTCCGGCAGGAACCCGTGCGCGCCATCGCTGCGCGGGTGGAAATCCATCGTACGCAGAAAACTATTCTCACGCAGGAGATATCCATGCAATTCCTTGTTCTGGTTTCCTTCACCACCCCCACCCCAAGGATGCACCCACACAGGAAGAGCGCGAAGCCGAGTCGGAGGCCATCCGGCAGCTCTACCGCGATGGCATCGTCAGGCAGATCTGGCTGCGCGGCGATGGTGGCGCGTGCATCATCGCGGAAGGCGATGCCCCACAAACTCTGGGTGCCGTCTTCTCCACCCTGCCCCTGGTGAAATCCGGCTTCCTCCAGCCCCCGAGGGTCATTGCACTGAAGGCATATTCGGGGTTCGGGCCCAGGGCTGCGTCATGATGTTGGTGACACCTATGGCCTGTCGAACGGCCGTGACGGGTCGGGAAGCCACGGCCAACTCGCAACTTTGGTGCTCCTGTGAAATCAGGGACGCGCCGCTTGCCAACGTGCCAACGCTGTGCGCAGCAGAGAAGCGGACGCGGCCAACAGCACGAGGTCCTTCAGCAGGAACTGACCGATCGGCGCGGAGATCGCCGGGAACCCACCAGCAGTCGGCTCGGCCACGCCGGGGGTGGTGAGAAAGAACGTCAGCGTGATGGCGTACGTCGCGCATGACATGGCGGCACCAAGTACCGACGCCCCACGATGGAATGCACCGACGGCCAGCGTCGCCGCGGTGGACAGTTCCAGCAAGCCAATGACACCGCTGGCTCCACGCACACCGAATGCGTCGATGAGCCAACCCATGAAGGGGCTATTCTCAATGAACGGCGCAATACCCTGCGCTTCGTAGGCGGTGAACTTCATCCCGCCGAACCAGAGAAAGACAATGACCAGGGACCAGCGCAGCAGCGCTTCGTGGTTGTGGATGGCTTCGTTGGTCCGCGTTGTGGCAACGGAGGTGATGGGTTGCATGTTTACTCCTCAACAGATTTGGTGTGTGGCGGAGGAGCACGCCCTGGTGGCGCAGACCTCCTTTCCTGTCATTGCGACGATGCGCATGCGCGCATTCCGGCGCGGCCGGTTCCAGCCCTGCCAGAACCGGCGATTTCGAAAAATTTCTCGTTCCAGGGACGTATCAGGCGCATCCCTTACCGATATGAAGTCGCCCCATGGACTTCGGGACTATCCCCACGCGGGTAGGTGCGTTTGAGCGGCGTTCAGTCGCGGAACAGGTGCGTGGCATGCGTGACGGCACCGCCCGCCCGGATTGCCGCCGCCACAAGTGCGGCTTCCGCAAGTTGCTTATCGGTGGCGCCGGCATCGTGGGCGGCCTTGGTATGCAGGGCGATGCAATATGGGCACTGCGTGGTCAGCGCGACGGCCACCGCAATAATCTGCTTCTGCTGCACCGAAAGCGCGCCGTCAGCGAAAGCTGCATGGTCAAATTTAAGAAAGCTTTTCATCGCTTCAGGAGCGTTTTCGTCCAGCTTCTTCAAACGGGCAAGATCCTTCATATCGAACATCGAAAACTCCATCAAGGTTGGGATTGGAGTACGTATGATAGGAAGGGCAAGGTTCCAGGTGGTCTTAGTTTGGTTTCAATTCGTCCAATGATGGCATCCCCCCCTTCTGCACATCGTGTGCTCGAACATTTCCTTGCCACACTCGACATTGGTGTCACGCACATCACACGGTGCGACATTCGCGATGGCTGGAGCGTGCGTTTCGAAGCGTGTGAAACGGCCAGCCTCCACTACTGCCTGGACGGTCGCGGGACGCTCGACGCAGGCGATGGCCACCGCATCGCGTTACAGCCGCACAGTTTCGTCTTGATGCCGCCGGGCGTTTCCTACCGGCTGGAGTGCGAGCTCGAGTCGCCGGCCGTTTCGGTGAATCGGGCAAGGCTTGGCCCGTGGTCCGCGCACGAAACGGCGCCGACAGTGAAGGTGGGCGAGGCAGCATTGGGGGTTGAGATGGCATGTGGGGAGTTGCGCTTCGCGACGAGTAGCGCCGATCCCTTCAGGATGCTGCGGCGTCCAATCGTTACACGATTCGACGGGCCTGCGGGGCTGAAAGACCAGTTCGTCATGCTGTTGGCGGAATCCGCACAGCCCGGATTGGGCTCGAGGGTTTTGATCGAGGCATTGCTCAAGCAATGCCTGGTCATGCTGCTGCGGCGCCAGGTGGAGGACAATGACGCGGAGCTGTCGTGGACGGCGGCCGTTGCAGATCCCCGCCTGCTTCTCGCATTGGAGAAACTCTTTGAACATCCCGAAGCGCCGCTGTCGGTGCAACGCTTGGCCGATCTGGCCGGCATGAGCCGTTCAGCGTTCGCTTCGCACTTCGAACGAGCGTTCGGCCAGACGCCTATGGCCATGTTGCGAGCGGTTCGGCTGCACAAGGCCGCGGAGCTGCTGGCGACCACAACCCTGCAAATTTCCCAGGTGGCGCACGCCGTTGGTTTCTCCAGCCGCAGCAATTTCTCACAGGCGTTCCACAAACAGCATGCTGTGGACCCAAGCGGATTTCGGCAGCGGATGACATCTCGTCAGCGTGTGGGTGGCGACTGATTTCAACTGCTGATTCAACCGGTCGATGCAGCAGTGCCCCAATTCAGTCCCGCCAGAAACTAGAGTCTGCGGTTAATCACTGGGGCCTAGCGGGGCGGTAGTACCGCCGACGTCCGTCACTATGTCCCGATGTGCAGCGGCAAACTGTGCAGGCGTGAGCCAGCCCAGGGCTACTGCGCTGTCGTTGCTCGTTGTACTCATCGCGCCATATATAGCTTCCAGGAGGCTCATCTGATCGAAACGTTCCGCACTACAACGATCGCCTCTCGCAGAGCTTCGCTGATCGATCTGGCCGCAATCACGCCATTCACGGCCTTGCCTTTGGAAAGGTTCAGCGTCACCCGTCCCGTCTCAAAGTTAATGGGCCATCGATCCCGTACGAATCAATTGCCGGGCATCGGTGCCGGCAAATGCGGTAGTCAGCTACCGGCCAGTGACGGTCGTTGGCCTGCTGGTCCATCCGGACGCTCGAGCGTCGCTTCAACAATAAACAACGGACATTCGCGAGTCGACAGCACTTGTCGGTTCGTCGGCCATACCCGCCCTTCACGACTTTCCAACCGCGGGACTCCACGATGATCATCTCGGCTTCCTTCCCCGGATATTCGGGCAACGCTTCCTTGACCAGGGGCGTGACACTCGCCTCCGGCGCGGCGGC